>JAHCMG010000153.1 GCA_019192585.1 Devosiaceae bacterium MH13 | reverse complement strand
TCCGCCGCACCGTGTGCCGGAAAACCGGGAAGCGCACGATGTTCCGCGCCGCCAAAAAGCCGACGAAAAGCGCGACGATGGAGGCGAGGAAGGTGCCCAGGAACGCCATCGCCAAGGTCTCGGCAATGCCGCGATAGATGTTGGCGTACTGCCAGGTCTCCATGTCCTCCCAGCGGAACATGGCGGCAAGCAGCCTTTGCGCGTTCTCTGAGGGCGCGAACATGCGCGCAAAGTCAAAGTACCAGAACGCGAACCCAAGATAGACAAACGCCGCGGCCCACGTGCCGTAGACCAAAAGCGAGCGGCGGGGGCTGCCAAAGGCACCGGGATTGCTGGCGCGAACGGCGGCAACCCGGTCTTGAGAGATGTCAGAAAGCGAACGGATGGGAGCATCGCCCGCTGCGGTCAAGCTGGCCATTACAGTTGCTCCTTGCCGATGAAGTAGAGACGCAGGCGCTCGGACAGCAGGTCAATGATGGTCACAGTGATCACCACCAAGATCAGCACCGCGAGCACACGGTCATCGGAGTAAAACGAGATCACGCGGTTGAGCTCCTGGCCGATACCGCCAGCACCCACAAACCCGATGATCGACGAGGCGCGCACATTGATCTCGAAGCGCAGGAACCCGTAGCTGACAAAGTTCGGCAGAACCTGCGGCAGCACGCCGTAACGCATCTGCTCGAACCAGTTGCCGCCAACCCCGCGAATGCCATCAATGGGCCGTTGCGAGACGTTCTCGTTGACCTCAGCAAACAGTTTGCCCAGCGCACCGGCCGAGTGGATGGCAACAGCGAGAATGCCGGCCAGCGGGCCAATACCGAACGCGAACACGAAGATCAGCGCGATCAGGATCTCCGGAACGCCGCGGCAGATCTCCATGAAACGGCGGGCGAAGAAGTAGATCCAGGAATTCTGCATCAGGTTGCGCGACCCGGCGAAGCAAAGCGCCAAGGCGCCCGCCGTGCCCAGAAGCGTGGCCGTGATGGCCATCAGGATCGTTTCCCAGATCAGCGCCAGATACTTGTCGAGGTCGGTGTACCAGAAGGTCAACGAGCCCTCGATGGCGCGGCCTTGCTCGTCGCGGCCAAGGAACAATTTGTCCCATTCAAGGTTCGGCATGATGGTGCCGAAATACTCAAACAGGCGGCTAGCCGCTTGGGCGAGCCGGTCGGGGTAGAATTGCGACGTGATGACGGAAAAGACCAAAAGCCCGAAGAACACGGCGCCCAGAAGGATGGTTTGACCCATCTTGGCGCGCGCCAGCTCTTTGCGGTGCTTCTCGTAGATCGACACCGGGTCTTGCCGGTGGCCCATCTCGTCGAGCGGGGTGGAATCAGTGGTGACTGCCATGGTGAATCTCGGCTGAAAGCGTGAAGAGACCGAAGGCGGGAAGCGGGCGCTCTACGAGGCCAGCTTCTGCCCATCAACAGCGGTGGACGCAGCGGGTTTGCCCAACGCGCTCAGGTCCGTTGAGGTCATCTCTTCGGTGAAATCGCCAAGCTCCGCGCCGTAAATCTCGCGCGCGACATCCATGGTCAGCTCATCCGCATTGCCATCGAAAACAACCCGGCCGGCGGCCATGCCAATGACGCGGTCGCAATAGCGGCGAGCGGTGTCGAGCGTGTGCAAGTTGCACACAACGGTAATCTTATCTTCCTGGTTGATGGCGCGCAGCGCGTCCATCACCACCTTCGCGTTCATCGGGTCGAGCGAGGCAATCGGCTCGTCGGCAAGAAGGATTTTCGGCTCTTGGACCAGCGCGCGGGCAATCGCGACACGCTGCTGCTGGCCGCCTGAAAGGGTGTCGGCCCGCTGCGTGGCGGTGTGCGCCATCGTCAGCCGGTCAAGCGCGTGAATTGCGAAGGCCCGCTCGGCAGGTGAGTACAGCTTCAGCATCGAGGAGGCGAAGCCGTGATAGTACATGCGACCCGTCAGAACGTTCGTGATCACGTCCAAGCGGCCGACAAGGTTGAACTGCTGGAAGATCATCGCGCATTCAGAGCGCCACTTAAGAAGCTCGCGCCCTTTGATGGTCGCGACATCCTGACCCTTGAAATTGATCGACCCACCGGTCGGGTCTGCGAGCCGGTTGAGCATGCGCAGCAAGGTGGACTTACCGGCGCCTGAGCGCCCGATAATGCCAACCATCTGGCCGTCGGGGATGGAAAGGGTGACGTCATCAACCGCTTTGGTCGATGTAAAATGTTTGGATAGTCCGCTGATCTCAAGCATGGCGTCGCTCCGGGCCGTTGGGCGCAACAAGAGGGGGCAAAAGGGGGGAGTTGTGCGCGGGAAAACGAAAAAGGGCCGGACCAGATGGTCCGACCCGTACCGTGTTCAAATCGCTTAGCGCGTACCCGCCAGCTCGCGACGCATGTTGATGATCGGCAGGTAGAAATCGTGGCCGATCGGGTAGTACGACATCGACTCGCCATCGTTGATGCCGTTGTAGCACTCGCGGTCTTCAAACTGCAGACGCATCATGGCGCCCATCACGAGGTCCTTGAGCTCTTGCGGGATGTCCTGACGGATCACGCGCGGACCGTTGGTGATGAGGTTGGACTGCCAGATGATCCGGATGTCTTCCATGTCGAGCAGATCTTTGTCGACCATCGAGCGCAGGTTGCCGCGCGAGAAGCCTTCGTTGATGTCGCCAACACCCGAAGTCCAGGTCACGCCGGCGTCGTACTGGCCCTGGAGCACAGCGATAACAGCCTGCTCGTGGCCGCCGCCAAAGCCGGTTTCAGAGAAGTAGGTCTCAAGATCGATGCCCTGGTCGCCGAGCTCAAACGACGGCACAAGGTAGCCCGAGGTCGAGTTGGGGTCGGCAAACGCCAGCGAGTTACCTTCCATGTCTTCAAGCGACATGATGTCGGAATCGGCGCGGACATACATCACCGAGTAGTAGCCGAGCGAGCCGTCGATCTGCTGCGTCGTGTACAGCGGCTCAACAGCGTTCTCGTCCTGTAGGACGATGCCGGCATAACCCGATGAACCCAGGCCAGCGAACTCAAGGTTGCCAGACAGAAGACCCTGCAGCACGCCCGCATAGTCAGACGCCGGGAACAGTTCCACCGGCACGTTCAGGCGCTCACCAAGATAGTCCTGAAGGCAAGCGTAAGAGCGCAGACGGTCCGCTTCGTTCTCACCACCAAGAATACCAACGCGGAACACCGGCACTTCTTCGCGCCAATCGGCGAGTGCGGTCGTGCCAGTGATTGCCGTTGCGCCGAGCAGCAGCGCGCCAAGGGTCATTTTCAGCATAGATGCCATCCTGTTTTCGAATGATTCTGGAACCAGCTTTTGGGTTCCGGGAAAGACAGGCGAGCGGCTGAAGTTGTGCCCCACCACCCGCAACAGTCGCCCGTGTTACGGGCGTCTCATGGCAGCTGAGTAACGGTCTGATGAAGAATTCGCGACGGTACACTAAAAACAAAAAGACAGTGATTTGGTAATGATATCAATAGTTTAATGAGGCCTGTCAGAATTCTGTCATGTTACCGCCCGGTATTTTGCGACAAAATCATCAACACTGAGATCGCGGATATCGGTCAGCGCAGAGCGCAGAGCGTCATGCGACCAGTCCCACCAGGCAAGTTCCATCAGCGCAGCGCCCTGCTCGGGGGAAAAGCGGCGTTTGAGAACGCGCGCCGGCACCCCGCCAACAACGGTGTAAGGCTCCACGTCTTTCGTCACCACGGCCCCTGCCCCGATCACGGCGCCGGTGCCGATTGTAACCCCTGCCGTCACCGTGACGCCGTGGCCGATCCACACATCATGACCAATGGTGACCGGGTTCGAGCGGCGCCAATCGAAGAACGCCTCATCATCGTCGCCCAACTCATAGGCGGCAGAGCGATAAAAGGCGTGATGTTGCGAAGCGCGCCAGGTTGGGTGGTTGCCAGGGTTAAGCCGCACCCCATTTGCAATGGAGCAAAACTTCCCGATGGTCGTCGCCATCACATGGCCGTCCTCGGTGATATAGGAATAGTCCCCCATCACCGACGCCTTCATCTGCGTGCGACGGCCAACCTCCGTCCAACGACCCAAAACACAGTCTGCACTCACCTCTGCCTCGGGGCTGATCGACGGCCTCTCGCTCAACGATTTCTGTTTCATCGTCACGGCTCCTTCGTTGCTCAGTTCTGATGCGTAACCACGAAGGATGACGCACGGAAAGGCGCCCAAGGGGCCTGCGCTGTGAATGTCACAAGACGATCATCAAACGGCAATCAAACCGTCACATCCGGGGCGTTTCAGCGGGGCACCAACCAAGGAGCGACCCATGCTTGACCGACCAGCATCCCTCGACGGCGTCCACACGCCACACGCAGCGCCTGGCGGTTCGGCCATCTTTACGAACGCCACCTTTGTGCTCCCGACCGCTTTGGAGAGCGCGCCTCTGGCCGTTGAAGATGGCGTGATCAGCGCGGTCGGCTTTGATGCCTCGTCAGCCGCCGCCGCTACCATCGATTGCGAAGGCGACTACCTCATCCCCGGCGTCGTCGACCTGCACACCGATCATGTGGAAACCCACGTCCACCCGCGCTCGACGGTTCAGTGGAAGTTCCTGCCCGCCCTCATGGCGCATGATGCCGTGGTCATCTCCGGCGGCACCACAACGGTGTTCGATAGCCTGTGCGTTGGCGCTACCATGAAGCGGCCAGAGCGTCGCGAGATCTTGCTGCCGCTTATCGATGCCTTGGATGCGGGCCAAAAGGCGGGCGCCTTCCGGGCCGAGCACCTTCTGCACCTGCGCTGCGAGATCTCTGACCCGGATACACCGAAGCTGACAGAAGACGCGCTGAAGCACCCGCTGGCGCGCATCATCTCGGTCATGGACCACACGCCCGGCGACCGTCAGAGCCCCGACATCGAGCGCTGGTTCAACCACATGATCCACGAAACGGAGATCAGCCAAGCCGAAGGCCGCGAGCGCATGGACGAACTGCTCGAGCGCTCGGCACGGCTGGGGGCGAAGGTCCGCGCAACTGTCATCGAACTTGCCAAGCAAGCGGGCGTCCCCATCATGAGCCATGATGATCGCTCGGTGGCCCATGTCGATCAGGCGAGCGACGAAGGCGTGTCGATCTCCGAGTTCCCGACGACCGTTGTAGCCGCCAAGCGGGCACGCTCACTGGGGCTGAAAAACATCGCCGGCGCGCCGAACTTCCTGCGCGGCGGCTCGCAGTCGGGCAACGTCGCGGTGCGCACGCTGCTCGAAGAAGGCCTGGTCGACGCCCTGGCGTCAGACTATGTGCCCCGCAGCCCGCTCGATTGCGCATTTGCGATCGCGAGCGACGAGGGCGTCGACATGGACCTGCCCGCGGCGATCGGGCTTGTCACCGATGCGCCCGCGCAAATGGCGGGCCTCACCGACCGGGGCCGCCTTGAGGTTGGCCGGCGCGCCGATCTGGTGCGCGTGGCGCTTGTCGATGGTCAACCGATCGTTCGCGCGGTATGGCGCGCTGGCAATCAAGTCTTCTAACCAGCTTTTCACCGACAGGATCATCAGATGCAGCCCCTTAAGATCGGCGCCGCGCTTACGCTTGCCTCACTTCCAGCGCATCGCGACTGGCTGTTTGAGGCGGATCGCGACCTCGAAATGCAAGACTTTGTCTCGAGCAAACTGCTGCTCGGTGACTGGCGAAGCCACGCCAATGCCGTCAAAGACGCGCTTGATGGGTTCGGCGGCCGGCTCGGGATCCATGGCCCGTTCTGGCATCTGCCGCTCGACTGCGATGATCCGGAGTTTCAGCCGCTGATCACCAAGCGCTATCTCACCGGCATCGACATTTGCGCCATTTTGGGCGCGCGACAGATGGTGATCCACTCACCCTATACGACGTGGAACCATTTCAATCGCTTCAACTATGCCCCCGTCGATCCCTCAAAGACCGCCGCAGACGAGAAGATCGAGAAAGTACACGGCGTCCTCGGAGACGTCGTCAAGCGCGCTGAGGAAGAAGGCGTCACACTGGTCATCGAGAACATCGAAGACGTGGACCCGCGCGATCGGCGTCACCTGGTCGACAGCTTCGATAGCGCCAATGTGCGCCTCTCAATTGACACCGGGCACGCCCACTACGCCCACGGTTCAACCGGCGCGCCGCCAGTTGACTATTTTGTCGCCGACGCGGGCGCGCAGCTCGGGCACGTCCATTTGCAAGATGCCGACGGCAACGCCGACAGGCATTGGGCACCCGGGCAAGGCAACATCTTGTGGCCGGCGGTTTTCGGTGCGCTGGCGCGTCTGCCGCGAATGGGAACCGATCAGGCCCCTCACCTGGTGCTCGAACTGCGCAACCATGACGATGTGCCCGCCGGGTTCCAACATCTCAAAGACGCCGGGCTCGCGATTTAGAGCGTTGAATTAGCAGCCTAGCCGACTTGGATGCCCTGGCTCCAAACGCCGCGGATCAGCGGCACGGCATCGCGCACCCGGAACCGCACCAGATCGGCCCGCAACCCAGGCGCGATCCGGCCGCGATCATCAAGATGGACGGCTTTGGCCGGCGCCGTACTGACGGTCTGCACGGCGCGCGGCAGGTCATCCCAGAGGTCCGCGAGCCGCAGCGCCGAATACAAGAGCGCTGAGGGCACATAGTCCGACGAGACGATGTCCAGGAGGTCGGCTTCGGCGAGCGTGTGGGCGGCCACATTGCCCGAGTGCGAGCCGCCACGCACCAGGTTCGGCGCCCCCATCATGATCGCGATCCCCGCCGCCCGGCAGGCATGCGCCGCGCCGATTGTGGTCGGGAACTCAGCCAGTTTAATGCCATGCTCGGCCGACCGTTCCACATGCTCATGGGTCGTATCGTCGTGGCTGGCGAGAACCGCCCCGAAGGCTGACGCCGCATTCACCGCGGCGCTCTCGTGCTTGTCGCGGACCCGTTCGGCCAGCTGCTTGCGCTCTTCCACGTGCGCGTCGAACTCTTCCTGGGTCAGCCCATGTTTGCCGCGCATGTACCGCTCATACTGGGAAATGTCGGCGAACTGCCGCTGCCCCGGCGTGTGATCCATCAGCGAGATCAGGCCGACCCGATCTTCGGCGGAGAAGGTTGCCAGCTCGTCGGCCAGCGAGTGCGAGCAAATCTCCGCGCGCAGGTGAATATGGTGCGAGATCTTCAAAAGCCCGTGCTCGCGCGCTTCGAGAATCTCCGAGACCATGGACCGAGCGTAGGGCTCGAGAATGTTGCGGGTGCCCGCATATTCGATGAAGCCAAGGCGCACCGCGTCGAACACGGTGGTGATGCCGGTTGAGGCCAGCTCAGCATCATGCGCCGCAAT
>JAHCMG010000152.1 GCA_019192585.1 Devosiaceae bacterium MH13 | reverse complement strand
CCGATGACGCGGCGGCCGCTTACCGGACCGCGTTCACCGACCCGCAATGCCTGAAGATGGTCCTCGACTGGAGAAGCCCGTGATGAGTGCGATGTTGGACGACCAAGTGGCCGTTGAAGCCGAGGCGCCGGCGAGTGAGCGCACGACATTGATTGACAACCGCGCCGCCCTGCGCAGCGAGGCCGCGCAAGCGCCTGACGCACCGCATACCGGACCGGTGACCAAAGAAACGCAGATCATCGCGATCTACGGCAAAGGCGGCATCGGCAAGAGCTTCACGCTCGCCAATCTCAGCTACATGATGGCCCAGCAGGGCAAGAAGACCTTGCTCATCGGCTGCGATCCGAAGTCGGACACCACGTCGCTTCTGTTCGGCGGTCGCTCGACCCCGACGATTATCGAGACGTCGTCAGCCAAGAAGGCGGCCGGCGAAGAGATCTCAGTTAGCGATGTCTGCTTTAAGCGCGACGGCGTCTACGCGATGGAGCTTGGTGGGCCGGAAGTGGGCCGGGGCTGCGGCGGCCGTGGTATCATTCACGGCTTTGAAACGCTTGAGAAATTGGGGTTCCACGACTGGGACTTCGACTATGTGCTGCTCGACTTTCTCGGCGACGTTGTTTGCGGCGGCTTTGGCCTGCCGATCGCGCGGGATATGTGCCAAAAAGTGATCGTTGTTGGGTCGAATGACCTGCAGTCGCTTTACGTCGCGAACAATGTCTGCTCGGCGGTTGAGTATTTCCGCAAGCTTGGCGGCAATGTCGGCGTTGCGGGCATGGTCATCAACAAGGATGACGGCACCGGCGAAGCGCAAGCCTTTGCCGACTCGGTGCAGATCCCGGTGCTGGCGTCGATCCCAGCGGACGAGGATATCCGTCGCCGCAGCGCCAATTACGACATTATCGGGCGTCCGGACGGGACATGGGGTCCTCTGTTTGCGGAACTCGGCCTTAACGTGGCTGAAGCGCCGCCGCTCCACCCCACGCCGCTGACCCATGACCAGCTTCTTGACCTGTTCAAGGACAAGGAGAGTGCCAACGGGTACACGCTCGAGCCCGCGTCCTACGCTGATATGTGCGGCGCGAACTATGTCGAAAAACCCTCCCTCGAAGTGATTTACGACGAGGTCTGAGGGGATGGTCGATCAGCTGGACAGACCAAGCCATGACCCGACGGGCGCCGCAGACGCGGTGCGCGAGGTGCATGAGGTCGTCTACGATGATGCCGGCCGCGTGACGGTCGATTCCGTGCCTTTGGACCTGCCGCCGCAGCCCAGCACCGCGACGGTTGCTGAGACAAGCAACGGCCAGGGCTGCCACGCAGGTGCCGACACCATGGCCGACGCGGCGCGCCAGGCCGGCCAGTCTGATCTGCTCGATCAGTTCGCCAAGGATTACCCGCAAGGCCCCCACGACCAGCCGCAATCCATGTGCCCTGCCTTTGGGTCGCTTCGCGTTGGGTTGCGCATGAAGCGGACGGCGACGGTGCTGTCGGGCTCGGCCTGCTGCGTCTACGGCCTTACGTTCACGAGCCACTTTTACGGCGCGCGGCGGACGGTGGGGTACGTGCCCTTCAACTCAGAGACGTTGGTGACGGGCAAGCTGTTCGAAGACATCCGCGAAGCGGTCTTCAAGCTTGCCGACCCCAAAGACTATGACACGATTGTTGTCACCAACCTGTGCGTGCCCACGGCCTCTGGGGTTCCGCTTCGGCTTTTGCCCAAAGAAATCAATGGCGTACGGATCGTCGGCATCGACGTGCCCGGCTTTGGCGTGCCAACGCATGCCGAAGCGAAGGATGTGCTGGCCGGCGCTATGCTCTCCTATGCGCGGCAGGAGGCGCTCGAAGGCCCCGTGATGGCGCCCGATGCGCCGCGGCCCGATAGGCCAACGGTGACGTTGGTCGGCGAGATGTTCCCCGCAGACCCGGTCGGCATCTCGCAATTGCTCGCGCCGCTTGGCCTTGCTGCGGGCCCCGTCGTGCCCACGCGTGAATGGCGGGAGCTCTATTCAGCGCTCGATTGCGCCGCGGTC
>JAHCMG010000151.1 GCA_019192585.1 Devosiaceae bacterium MH13 | reverse complement strand
TCGGGCGCGGTGAATGGGCGGGCCTGGGTGCCGAAAACGTTCTTGGCGAGCTGTTGGAGCGCGATCGAAATGCCGAAGGTGGCCAGCAGCGTTTCGAGCGGTCGGTGGTAGAGCCAGCGGATGATCAAACGCTCCATCGCGACGCCGGCGCCAAAGGTGATCATGAAGGCAAGCGGGAGCGCGATGATGATCGACAGCGTCAGATCGGGCACAAACAGCTGCACCACATAGCCGGTGTACGCACCCATCATGATGAACTCGCCATGGGCCATGTTGATGACGCCCATGACGCCAAAGGTGATGGCCAGGCCGATAGCGGCGAGAAAGTAGATCGAGCCCAGCGACAGAGCATCGAGTGCCAGGTCGGCGGCCTGGTTGGCCATCAAGCTCACTTCGATGGATTGGAGCGTCGCCTGGGCCGCATCGGTCACGGCGGACGAGCGTTCGGCATAGCTTTCAAAGAAGGTGTGGGCGGCGAGCGCCTCGTCGATCTGCGCGTCTGTGGGGGTTGGCGGCGCTAATTCGGCGTCGACAAGGCCCTGATAGGCCGCGAGCCGTGCCTCATCGGTGTTGAGCGTTTCAACGGCGACGCCCGCAACGGTGCCGCCATCAATGTTGGCGATGAGAGCGTTGCGAATGTCGGCGGCCGAAACGATGGCCGGGGCGAGGCGCGCGTCGACCAACTCTTGGTAGGCCAGATCGCGGGGCAAGGCGTCGCTGCCCGGTTCCAGCACGCGGGCGACATTGCGGGTCGCGGGCGGGTCGGCAGCGGCTGTCACCTCAAGGCGCGCGGAGAGGAGCGGGTTGAGGGCCGCGCGGACATCAAGGCCGATATCGCCCGAGAAGCCCTCGATGGCCGCAACGCGCTCGTCATCGGAGTCGCCGAATTGAATGGTCAGCAGGCGCTCAAGGCGCTGCTTGGAGGCAAGGATGTCGGGATCGGTTTCGCCATCGAAGGAGGCTCGCAGCGCGGGCAGGTGTGAGGCTTCGGCGTCGCGGGCGATGGCCGTCAGTGCCGCGCGCCGCGTTTCGGGATCTGGGTCTGAAAGCTGGAACTGGACAAGCGCTGAGCCGATCAGGCCGCGCACGCCGCCATTGGGCCGCAGCTGAGAGAAGGTGTCGCGGGTGATCGGCTCGACCACCTCGCCTGTATCGGGGTCGATGGCGACATCCTCCCCGTCGCGTTCCTCGCCGATGAAGAAGAAGCCGTCGGAGGTGCGCTGATGGACGGTGCGGTCTTGCCAAGCGCGCAGAAAACGCGGCGCTTGTTCGAGGCCGCTTCCGCCGATGGCTTCGATTGCGGGGCCGATGGTGCGCCGCGAACTTTCTTCAATGAGCGCGCGATTGTCCTGCAGCAGCGCTTGCAGTGGCCTGCCATCACTTTGCGCGCGCACGTCCGCTGCGCCCGCCATCACGGCCAGCAGGATCAGGCAGGCCGCAAGAAGCGCGTGGCTTGGAAAGCGGATCAGTGAGGACATGCAGGGCGCTCGGTCAGGGCACGCAGTGCGAAACTGGTGCGGGCAGGAAAATGGGCAGCCCGCCCGGGGCCGCCCATCTGGTCTTCATGCAATACCACTGGGGTCGCTGGCAGGCGCCCTAGTAGTTCGATTCAATCTGCACGCAGGTCGCCGTCTCGGTGTTGTACATGCCGCACCCAAGGCCAGGCCAATCGGACGTCAGAACGGCCGACTCGGGCAGGAAGTCCGTCCACGCGTCGCCGGGGACTTCTGCGGTCTGTGAGATGATGTCGAACTGGCCATCCTCACGGATCTCACCAATGAGCACTGGCTTGGTGAGGTGGTGGTTCGGCAGCATTTCGGCGATCCCGCCGGTCAGGTTCGGGACTTGCTGGCCGTACATGGCGTCGC
>JAHCMG010000016.1 GCA_019192585.1 Devosiaceae bacterium MH13 | reverse complement strand
CCCGATCCTGGCAGCGTTCCGCTGGTACGTGGTGAAGGACAAGTTCACCGGTGAGATGGGCTGGCGTGACGGCTTCGACGCGGTGGTGCACAGCTGGCGTGATGACGCGCTCACGCTGCTGAAGTCGACGCACGCGATGAGCAACGAGCTCGGTCGCAACCCCCAGTCTGTCGGCAAGAGCCGTCCGCACTGGGCGAACCTGCACAATATCGTCGCCAAGCGAGACCTCCAGCGCCGCTCCAACGGCCAAGCCGCCTAACGCAAACGTGCCGCCCGCGCCAAGCCATGCGGGCGGCCCCAAGTCGGCGGAACCTGGGACATCGTTGGCCTGCTCCCGGGAATTGACTGCCATGGCAAGCACGGGCCCTATGAATTTATCGAGGCCCGTCTGCGTACTCTAAACCTATCCGTCACTGATCTTGTTGTGCACCAACGACTACCCGATCGCGGTTCGGTTGAGTTGGCCTAAAGCGCCAGCTCATATCGCCGCCGGTGGGGGAATGGTTGCGCCTCTTTTGGGGTCGCAAAGGCGGCTAGGGTCATCGGCTCAGTCTAACAGGACCAAATTCCGCACCGAATGTCCTACAATTTGTACCACAGTTTGTACCACAAACCGTTCACTGACTGCCTAAAAACCCAATGTTTTCAATGCTTGCCGCATCGTACTGTGCGCGCCGCCCGCACCAAAGTCGTTCGCACTGCGAACGACGGGATCGAACATCGCTTGCCAAGCGGCAGGCGAATGCGCAGCAATCGCCGAGAGCGCTGGTTCTGGATCGTTCCGATGAACTGCACCAAAGTCGTTCGCACCGCGAACGACGGGATCACAGATCGCTTGCCAAGCGAAAAGCGTATGCGACGCAAATGCCGAGAACGCTGGTTCTAAGCTGTTCTGGCCAGGGGCAACTTTTTCTCTGATCAAAATCTTGCGCTTCGCTGCGCTCAACGTGCGATTTTGATTGGGAAGCGACAAGCGTATGCGAAGCAAATGCGGAGAGCGCTTGATCTGGGTCGTTCCGGTCAACTAGTCCTCAGGTAATTCTCTGGAAGTCCGGCTCCCGCGTTCGAGCCGGAGCAAGGCTGGGCTTGCTCCAGGAAACTCTTGTGCCGGTTGGATTCACCGGCTACCACCCCACATCCCCCTGATACATTTGGTTTCGCTTATCAGCTTGCCATGGTAGATAAGCAAAAAAACGTAGGCGCTTCGCGGCGTCGGCGCATGTGACGATCGGAGGATGCGGGATGCTTCAACAGGTCAAGCCGGTGACACAGGGCGGTCAACTCCCGAACGGCGATACGGTTTCTGTCGGCCAACAGTCGGTCAAGCTGCCGGTCGCGGGCCAGGAGCCTTGGCGCCAATCGCTGTTCTCAGCCCTTCTTGAGGCACGCGGGAAGTATGGCGGTGCCACCGTGGTCGCCAACGACTTCCAGAAGACATCGCTGACCTATGACCGGTTGACGCTCGGCGCGTTGCTTTTGGGCGACAAGCTTGCGGACCTTGGGCCGCCGGATGTGCCGCTAGGCATCTTGCTGCCGAACGCGTCTGGCGTCGCGGCGGTGTTCTTTGCCTGCCAGGCCTCGGGCCGGGTTCCGGCAATGCTCAACTATTCGAGC
>JAHCMG010000150.1 GCA_019192585.1 Devosiaceae bacterium MH13 | reverse complement strand
CCTGGCCCAGACCTCACCTGTCGACACCTGGATCAACGATCCGACCGCCGCTTTCGCCGCCGGAACGTCGGCCTATTACGAGGGCGACACGGTTACGGCGCTGGCCGCTTTGGAAGCCGCGGCTGAGGGTGGCCATGCCATCGCCCGGTGGAAGCTTGCGCGCATGTATGCCGATGGCGACGGCGTGGCCGAAGACGATATGCGGGCGTTCGACTATTTCTCGCAGATCGCGACCGCGCACGCCGATGACCGGCCCGATACGCCGCAAGCGCGCTTTGTGGCCAACGCGTTCGTTGCCCTTGGCACCTACTACTCGAATGGGATTGGCGATCACCTGGCCGCCGATCACCACCGCTCGCGGCAGATCTACACCTATGCTGCGTCCTATTTCGGCGACCCGGACGCGCAGTACCGCCTTGGCGTGATGATGCTCAATGGCGAGGGCGGAAACGCCGATGCGCTACAGGCTGGCCGGTGGCTGTCGCTTGCGGCTCGCAAAGGCCATGTCCACGCCCAGTTGGCCCTGGGTGAATTGCTGTTCTCAGGCTCAGAGCACCTTGCTGCGCACCGCGCTGAAGGCCTCAAATGGCTTATCATTGCTGGCGAGTTCGCCGAAATGCCGCGCGATGTGCAACGCGTTCGCCCCTTGCAAGAGCGGTACCTCGCACTGGCCGATGTCGACCTGCGGGCACGCGCCGTGCAGATGGCCGAAGAGTGGCTCACTGGCCCTGAGGGCGCAGCGATCCTGCGGTTGCATCGCGCCGAGTTTGCCGGTCAATAGGTTGTAAACCCAAACCGCAAGCTTCCCAAAACCGAACCAGCTGACCGGTTGGTAACTTAACCAACTTGTTACGGGTCTTCGCTAGCTTCCCCCAATTGGTGGGAACAATAGCGCAGTACATCGGTGCTGCAAAAAGCTAGAAGGCTGGGCGGGTATGAAGGTACTGGCATTGACCGATGGATCGGTTCAGGCTCTGCAGGCGCTCTCTGCGTTTGATGGCCTGGTCGCGGTCAACACCCATGTCTTGCCCAACCGCGTCCCACAGCCGCTGCGCGATGCCGACATCGTCGTCATTGCACTCGCCAGTTTCCCCGGAAGCTCTTTGAACAAGATGGTCGGCTGGCTGCTCTCGCAGCGCATCGAATCCATCCCGCGCATCATCTGCCTGCCTCCTGATGATCTGGCGCGCCTGTCCGGTGAGCTGCGGGCATCGAACACAAAAGTGCTGTCCATGCCGGTCGATCCGGAGGCCATTCTTGAGGCCGTAGAGACGCTCGACAAGCGCTTCAAGAAGATCCGCAACGCCCCGCGTCGGCGCTCGGCAACGGCGGTGCAATCGCTGTCGCGCACCTTTGGCGGCTTGCTGGGCAGCTCCAACGCGAACCCCGAAGACGTCGTGAAGACCGTCGGCGCGGCGACCGATGAGGTCAGCGATGCGCTCGACAATGAGGGCCTCGGCCCTTGGCTCGATTCGGTTGCCAGCTACCATTCGTACACCGCACGCCACTGCATGGCGGTTGCCGGCTTTGCGGCGCAATGGTCGCGCGCCATGGGCGTTGAAGAGGGCGATCACCGCATCTTCACCCGCGGTGCCTTGCTGCACGATGTTGGCAAAATGGCTGTGCCGCTTTCGATCCTCGACAAGCCCGGCCGCCTGACCGACGACGAGTTCAAGGTCATCAAGTCGCACCCGGTCGAGAGCAAGGTGATCCTTGAAGCGACCACCGATGCGGACCCGCTGGTGATCGATCTGGCCTATCATCACCACGAAATGCTCGATGGCAGCGGCTATCCCGAGGGTCTGTCGGGCGATCAAATCAACGATATGGTCCGTTGCCTCACCATCATCGACATCTACTCAGCGCTGATCGACGCCCGGTCCTACAAGGCATCGATGACGCCAGATGAGGCTTATGCCGAGCTTCAGTCGATGCGCGGCAAGCTCGACCTCGATCTCGTTGGCGCGTTCAGCGTGGTCGTGGAAGAGCACAAGCAGCACCTTCTGCGCGAGAAGGCGGCTTAAGGCCCAAACCTAAAGCGTAAAACGTCCTACGACCGGAACATGGTCCGACGGCTTCTCCCAGCCGCGCACATGGTCATCGACCCGCACCTCGACCAGCTGATCCGCCAGCTGCGGCGATAGCATCAGATGGTCGATGCGAATACCGTGGTTCTTCGGCCAGCAACCGCCCTGATAGTCCCAAAAGGTGTAGTGCTGCCCATCGCTTGCCGCCCGGATGGCATCGGTGAACCCCAAGGCTTCGAGCCGCCTTAGTGCAGCGCGGCTTTCCGGCTGATAGAGGGCATCGTCTGTCCAGGCGTTCTCACTGTACAGATCGCGTGCATCGGGGATGACATTGTAGTCACCCGCCAAGACCAACGGCTCTTCGCTTTCGAGCGCCTCACGCGCATAGGCGAGCAGCCGCTCCATCCAAGAAAGTTTGTAAGGGAACTTTTCCGTTCCAAGCGGGTTGCCATTGGGCAGGTACAGCCCCGCGACCCGAACCGTGTGGCCGCCGGGCCCGGTCACGCGACCGGTGATGAAGCGGGCCTGCACATCACCATCATCGCCGGGCAGGCCGCGCGTGACGTCTTCAAGCGGTGTCTTAGAAAGCAGCGCTACACCGTTGAAACCTTTCTGTCCGTGGGTCTCGACCTGGTAGCCCAGCGCCTCGAACCGTTCCCTCGGAAAAGGCGCATCCTCGGACTTGATCTCCTGGAAGCAAACAACATCCGGTGAGGCTTCCTCGAGCCAGGCAAGGGCGGTTTCGAGCCGCGCCTTGACCCCATTGATGTTCCAGGTGGCGATTTGCACGTGCGCTGGCCTTAGATCGAGAAGCTGGTGCCACAGCCGCACGACGCGGTGGCTTGCGGGTTTTCGATCTCAAAGGCCGCGCCCATCAAGCTGACTTTGTAGTCGATGATGCTGCCTGCAAGGTACGGCACCGATACGCTGTCGATCAGCACGGTCACGCGCTCATCGCCAAGGGCGATATCATCGTCGAGCCGCTCGGTCACAAGCTCATACTTGTACTGAAAGCCCGAGCAGCCACCGCCTTCAACGCTCACGCGCAGCATTGTGCCGGCTGGCTCATCGACCAGCAGCACCGCCACACGGTCGAGCGCCGCCTGCGATACTTGAATGTTCGGGCCGGCACCGGCGGCAGCGGCTGCCGGTTCTTGGCCGATGGTTTGGGGTGACTGGTCCATGATCAAATCCTGGTCCTGATCTCGCTCTGCGCGGCAAAGTCCGGCCTGAAAGCTCGAATCTTTGTCGCACTGTCATTGGTTTTCGCTCTATACCTATGGAGTATGCACAGCGCATTCAATCGGCGACGCGCATTAGGTCACGTTCTCATATATGAGAACGTGATCTGCGCCCTGTGATCACCCACCGCAAGGAAGGCTCCCGTGGCACCAACTCAGCTCCGGCCGGTGTCCGATGCGCCCGACCTTTCGGCGCTCAGCGCGGCGCGTTTGGGCCGGACGGCGCGCCTTGTGGACGAGCCCGACAGCGCCGATCGCGGGCCCTTTCGCCGTGACCGCGACAGGATTGTCCACGCCCAAGCCTTTCGGCGGTTGGCCCACAAAACGCAGGTCTTCAGCGACGTGCAGGGCGATCATTACCGAACCCGCCTCACGCACACGATCGAGGTGGCGCAAATCGCGCGCTCGCTGGCCCGCAATATGGGGCTCGACAGCGATCTGACCGAAGCGCTCGCTTTGGCGCATGACCTTGGCCACACGCCGTTTGGCCACACCGGCGAAGACGCACTGGCGGCCTGCATGGAGCCCTTTGGCGGGTTCGAGCACAACGCCCAGACGGTGCGCGTTATCAGCAAGCTTGAGCAGCGCTACGCAGCCTTTGATGGGCTGAACCTCACCGCCGAGACCCTTGATGGCATCATCAAGCACAATGGCCCACTGGCGGAGGAGGGGGCGGGAGCTCCGGCGCACCCCTTTGCGTTGCGCGAGTTCCTGCGCACGCACCAGCCTCTCCTCGCGACCATCACGATGGCAGACCATGCCGGCCTCGAGGCGCAGATCGCGGCCCTGTCCGATGATATTGCCTACACCACCCACGATATCGACGATGGGGTGAGGGCGGGTCTCTTTTCGCTCGATGATCTGAGCCATATCGGCCTTGTTGCCGAGGTCATCGCGGAGGTTGATGGCGCCTATCCTGGTCTGCCGACTGGCAGGCGCATGGGCGAATTTACGCGCCGCCTCATCACCCGGCTCATCGTCGCTCTTGAAGGTGAAATCAGAACGTGCGTAGACCGGAATAGCATCGCGACGGCGCACGATGTGATTACGCTCGGCGCGCCCCTGGGGGTGTTCCCCGACGCCGTGGCGCAGGATGTGTGGATGGCGAAGGCGTTCCTATTTAAAGCCATGTACCGCCACGACGATATCGTGGTTCTGCGCATCGAGGCAGAGCGGGTGCTGCGTGAGCTGTTTGAGCATTTCAACGCCGCGCCAGATCAGCTGCCCGATGGCTGGGCGGCGCCTCCTGATGCATCCGCCGACCAGGTCGCGCGGCAAGTGTGCGACTTTATCGCCGGCATGACCGACCGCTACGCGCTCGATCTGCACGCCCAACTGTTTGACGACACCCCCGACCTGCGATACGGCGCGGGCTAACCTCCCTTTCACGGCGCGCAGATGGTCAAACACGGTGCTTCCGCGCGCCAAACCGGTAGTCATGTCATGCCGTCTACAGTCGATGTTTTTGCCCAGTACCGGGCGCTGGTGCTCGAGGCACTTGATGCCTCTGGCGTCCTTGGCGACGCGGACCGCGATGCGCTTCCGCTCGGCGCGGTAGTTGTCGAACTGCCACGCGATGCGAGCCATGGCGATCTGGCAACCAACGCGGCTATGGTGCTGGCTAAGCCCTTGCGCCAGAACCCAAGGGCCATCGCTGAGGCCATTGCCGCTGAGCTGACCAAGCAAGACAGCATCGCGTCTGCTGACATTGCCGGCCCGGGATTCATCAACCTGCGGCTCGATGCCAGCGCCTGGCACGAGGCGTTGCGCGCGGTCGTCGGCGAGGGCGATGCTTTCGGCCGCAATGTGCTCGGCACGCCCGAAACTCTGCCCAAAACCAATGTGGAATATGTGTCTGCCAACCCCACGGGGCCGATGCATGTGGGGCATTGCCGCGGCGCAGTGGTCGGCGACGCCCTTGCCAACGCGCTGTCCTACGCCGGATACCCCGTGACCCGCGAATATTACACCAATGATGCTGGCGGGCAGGTTGATACGCTCGCGCGCTCGGTGTTCCTGCGCTACCGCGAAGCGCTTGGCGAAGCGATCGGTGAGATCCCCTCGGGGCTTTACCCCGGTGACTATCTCGTCCCCGTGGGCCAAAGCCTCGCGCAAGAGCATGGCGCATCCTTGCTCGATCTGCCTGAAGAGGAGTGGCTTCCGCTGGTTCGCCGGGCCTCGATCGACGCTATGATGGCGATGATCCGCGATGATCTGCAGCGTCTGGGGGTCGAGCACGATGTGTTCTTCTCAGAGGCGAGCCTGCAAACGGGTGAGGCGGGCGACCGTGTCGCGCAAGCCATCGAGGCGCTCGACGCGCGGGGCCTTGTCTATCGCGGCCGGCTCGAGAAGCCGAAGGGTGAGGCGGCGGAAGACTGGGAAGACCGGGAGCAAACGCTCTTCCGCTCAACCCAATTTGGCGACGACACCGACCGTGCGCTTCTCAAGTCCGATGGCTCGTACACCTACTTTGCGTCGGACATCGCCTACCATTTCGACAAATATCAGCGCGGCTTCACCAATCAGCTCAACGTCTTCGGCGCCGACCATGGCGGCT
>JAHCMG010000149.1 GCA_019192585.1 Devosiaceae bacterium MH13 | reverse complement strand
GACGATGCCCGCCAGCGACATTCTGGCCCTGAACCCGGACGGGATCTTCCTGTCAAACGGTCCTGGCGACCCCGCGGCGACCGGAACCTATGCCGTTAAGACGATCCAAACGCTGATGGAAGCCGACCTTCCCATCTTTGGCATTTGCCTGGGCCACCAGATCCTGGCTTTGGCGCTGGGCGCACAGACCGTGAAGATGCACCAGGGGCACCATGGCGCGAACCATCCGGTGATGGATCACACGACTGACAAGGTCGAGGTGACGTCCATGAACCACGGCTTCGCGGTGGACGCCGACACGCTACCCGATAGTGTGGAGGCGACGCATACGTCGCTGTTTGATGGCTCAAACTTCGGGCTGCGCCACAAGCAGAAGCCGATCTTCTCGGTTCAGCACCACCCGGAAGCCTCGCCTGGCCCGCGCGATAGCCACTATCTGTTCGATCGGTTCGTCGGCGCCATGCGCGGCTAAAAGCCGGCGCTTGCCAGGTCGATCGGCGGCACCGCAGGCAATCCGCGGCGCTTCAACATAGCGAGCTTAGAGCGACACCAGGCCCGAAAGGGCGCGTTCGGTTTCACTGATCTGCTCGTCAAGGGCAGCACGGCGGGCTTTTAGCTCGCCCAACTGGGTATCGCAGAGCATCCGCACCTGGTCGGCCCGCACCGCGTCGTTTTCGTTGCTCTCGACGGCAGCAACCAACGCCGCGATATCGTCGAGGCCCATGCCCATCGCTTTACCCTTAAGGACAAGTGTCAGCCGAGAACGGCAAAAACCGTTATAATACCGGCGGTTACCGAGGCGACGTGGGTGCAACAGGCCCTTCTCTTCGTAAAAGCGAAGGGTCCGCATCGTCACGTCAAACGCTTCCGCCATCTCCGAGATCGACAGTTCTTCATCGTTCTCATTGGCCGTCGGCGCACTCGCCACAGTATTTCCGAAAGCGCTTCCGGCGTCCGCCGCCGCGAATGCTGCTCGCTCTCGCAGAGCGATTGAAATCATCAACATTGGTCTGTCTCCAAACGAATGGGGTCCGCTGTGCGGGCCCGTCCGCTCAGCGTTTCGGCGACGAAGGGCAGCGCTCTCGCACGTCGCGAGGGCTGCCGGGACGGCCAACCACATGCAGTTTGATGTAAGCGAACAGCGATTTGGGTACTTTTCCCTAGATGACAACAATTTATCTTATGAGGCTCATACCTCAAATGATGTAGAGCGCTGTCATCAGCCGCCAATAGACAATCGTCTTAGTCGGCTAGGTAACTGGCCGCAGCCCTAAGGGAAACTTAGTCGGCCTGCTGCGGCGGAACGCCGCTGGAGCCCCGGGCACGCACAGCGCTGGGCGATGTTCCGAACCAGCGCTTCACCGCGCGGGTCAGATTCGCCTGGTTCGAAAAGCCAAGCCGAAACGCGATCTCACCCATCGGGAGATCGGTATTGAGGAGCAGCTCCTCGGCCATCGCTTGTCGCAGTTCGTTGCTCAAAGCCTGGTAGGTCGTCCCCAACGCCTCGAGGCGCCGTTGCAGAACACGGGGGCTCATGGCCATGCGCGCCGCGGTCTGCTCGATCCCCTGCATCGGATCGCTGAGACTGCCAAGAATGTCTTCGCGCACGCGCACCGACAGATCGTCTGGGACACGCCGCTCCGCCGTCATCCGCTTCACCAGCTCCAAAGCAGCCTCGTGCGAGGCTTCGTTGGCGACAAGGCTCGGCCGATCGAGATCGGCGGTCCGCAGGACGACGCTGTTCACAGGCCTGTCGAACAGAACAACGGGCGCGAGCATCTTCCTATAGGGCGCTGGATCGGCCGGCAGGCGACGTTGCAGGTGCACCTCTACGGGCACCAAACCCGCGAAAAACAAATGCTGGATCGATTGAACGAACAAGCGCGCGGCGCGATCGCATAGCTCGTCGATCCGCATCAGAAGCGGCGAATAGGCCCAGGTGAACTCCGCGCGCTCATCGGAAACCGCAAAGGACGAGTGGGTCACATCGGCGTACAGTTTCATGCTGAGTGCCAAGATTTCCAAGGCCCGCTCAAGGTTTGGCGCGGTGGCGAAGGCTTGGCCCAACACCCCAAGGCTCGTCGCCTGCGTTTTGTCGCCGAGCAGCAGCCCAAGCGCCGGTTCCTGCTCCACAGCGGCAAGCTCGTGTAGCAAATGTGCGAACCGGTTGATGCTGACGAAACCGCTATAGGCCTCGATATCGGCGTCGGCGAGCGCATGCTTGGCAAGCAGATCTTGCACGTCAGCGGGCGACCATCCGCCGTCGCGCAAATGCTCGACCACCGGGCGTAAGGCGCGGACATGCAGCAAAAAGCGATCGGCATCGCTGCCTACAGACGAGGGCGGTGTGGTCACAGCTCCACCTTGCTCACACCTGACACCGGACGGTGTCGAACCGGTTTGAGCCAACTATGATCGAATATCGCATCTGGGACAACGAGACAAAAACTGGTCGCACGAAGACAACACACCGGCTTTGGGAGGCGTCATGTTACCGCCCAGTAGCTTGGTGCGTCGCGCACCGGGAAATCCGCGCTGCCAGGAGCAAGTTCCGCAGTGAAACCAGCAAAACCCCTTCTGCAGAGTGTGCGTGACAGTTGGGTGTCACTCACCGATGGCGAGCAGCCTTTGCCAACCCTCGGTGACCTCGAGGCGGCCGGTGTTCCCATCGAGCATCCCGGCGCCGCGATCCTTGGCACTGTCGCGAACGACGATGCAAGGCAGCCGGCCCAAGCCTTCCGCGTCGTCCATGCCGGCGCCGATCATCTCAAGCACACGGGCCTTGAAATGTCCGGCCAGACCATTGCGGCCGTCACCCATCCCCTGCATCGCGAACGCCTTGAGCAGATGTACGCCCAGATCGTTGAGACGCGGACGCCACACCAATGGCGCTGTCTGAACCTGACGCGCAACGCCCCGCCCGAGCGCTATGAGCGCGTGCTGGTGCCGATCGCCGATGACCAGGGCGACGGCCGTTGCCTGTTCGGCATCTGGATCTGGGAAAGTTCGGAGCTCGCCTGAGAAACCGTTTAAAGCGGCGTGCACACCGGCCAAGGCAGCCGACTTAGAGCTGCGACGCGCTGAACGTGTCGCACTGCTCCATATCCCCACTTTCAAAGCCAACGCGGAACCAGCGCTGACGCTGCGCCGACGTGCCGTGCGAGAAGGTCTCGGGCACCACATAGCCTTGCGAGCGCCGCTGCAACGTATCGTCACCAATCTGGCTGGCGGCCGTCAGCGCCTCATCAAGGTCGCCGCGCTCCAGCAGCCCGCGTTCCGCCGCAGAGTGCCCCCAAACACCGGCGAGGCAATCAGCTTGCAGCTCCACCCGCACAGACATCGCATTGGCGTAGCGCTCGCTCATCCGGCGGCGCAGCTCGTTG
>JAHCMG010000148.1 GCA_019192585.1 Devosiaceae bacterium MH13 | reverse complement strand
ACCCATATGGGGAAGACGTTGAGGCGGTAGTACAGGTCCTCGCGGAACAGGCCGTCGCGGGTCAGATCAATCAGTGGCCGGTTGGTTGCCGAGATCAAGCGGAAGTCGGCGCGGGCGGGCGCTTTGGCGCCGACGGGGTCGATCTCGCCGTTTTGCAGCGCGCGCAGCAACTTGACTTGAATGTCGAGCGGCAGCTCGCCGATCTCATCAAGGAACAGGGTTCCGCCATGCGCTTCGGCGAACTTGCCGACATGGCGTTCTGTGGCGCCCGTGAAGGCGCCCTTCTCGTGGCCGAACAGAACCGATTCGACGAGCTTCTCGGGGATCGCGCCGCAATTGACGGTCACAAACTGTTTGTTGCGCCTCGGGCTCGAGCCTTTGATCGCCTGGGCGATCATCTCTTTGCCGACGCCCGACTCACCCTCGATGAGGATGGGGATCTGTGAGCGCGCCGCGCGCTCGGCAAGCTGCACCACACGCGCCATCGCGGGCGATGCGGTGATGATATCGGTGATGGTGATGCGGCCTTCGACGCGGCGCTTGAGCTGCGAGACGGTGTCTTCGAGCGCGCTCATTTTGAGGGCGTTGGCAAGGCAGACCCGCAGCCGTTCGGGCGAGACGGGTTTTACCACAAAATCGCTGGCGCCTTCGCGCATCGCGGCGACCACGGTTTCGATGGAGCCTTGCGAGGTTTGCACGATGATCGGGATGGCGTTCTGGCGCGTTTTCAGCGCCTCGAGCACAGCCATGCCGTCCATGTCCGGCATCACCAGATCAAGCAGGATCGCGCGGATGCCGCCAGCGTCCGGAGAGCCCAGAAGGTTGAGGGCGTCCTGTCCTCCGTCAACACTGACCGGCGTGTGTCCTAGCCGGGTAACTGCGGCTTCTAAAAGCCGTCTTTGGACGGGATCGTCATCGACGATCAGGACTTGGGAACGCAAGCTCACGCAACCATCTCCACGCAACGTCAGGTGGGAGGCGCGCTAAGCGTGTGCCCCCCGAATGTCTCGTTGAGGGACACAATGCCCGGCAGGAGTAAACGGGCGATTAAGCATGTTTTTTCCACAAGCTGCGCGGCGGCTTCGCGCAGGTCTTTCAGCGCGGCTGCGGCGACGTGCGACGTGGCGAGAACCCTTGCCTTTACGGGCTTTCGGCCTATAGCCGTAGTCACCGATTTGGACGGCGCAGGCGCCGGATTTTTTTCTGCTTCTTGATGAGGATACTTGGCCATGGCCAGCCAGCCGCTCGACCCTTCGACCCTGCCGACATGGGATTTGTCGGCGCTTTACCCTGGCATGGACAGCCCCGAGGTCACCCGCGATCTCGATCGCTCGCTGAGCGACGCGCAGGCCTTCGAAACGGAAGTCAAAGGCACCTTGGCATCCCTTCTGGCAGAGGGCGGCGATAAGCTGGCGGCCGCGATCGCGCGCTATGAAGCGATTGAAGAGGTGATGGGCCGGCTCTACTCGTTTGCGGGTCTCGCCTATTCGGAGAACACGACCGATCCGGCGCGAGCAAAGTTTTTTGGCGACGTCCAGGAGCGACTGACGACGGCGTCGACGCACCTGGTGTTCTTCACGCTGGAGCTGACCAAGCTTGATGGCGAGGCGCTTGAGGCGGGGTACGCCGACCCGGCGCTGAGCCGCTACAAGCCGTGGATCGCCGACACGTTGCGCGAGAAGCCATACCAGCTTGATGATCGGTTGGAGCAACTGTTCCACGAGAAATCCGTCACGGGGCGTGCGGCATGGAACCGGCTGTTCGATGAAACGATTGCCAGCCTGCGCTTTGACGTTGGCGGCGACAAACTGGCGCTCGAGCCGACGCTGTCGCTCCTGCAGGACGCCGATGGTGGCAAGCGCAAGGCGGCTGCCAAAGCGCTCGGTTCTCGGCTCGGCGAGGAGCTGCGGGTCTTCACGCTGATCACCAATGTGCTCGCAAAGGACAAAGAGATCTCCGACCGCTGGCGCGGCTTTGCCGATGTTGCCGACAGCCGGCACCTGGCCAACCGGGTGGAAGGTGAGGTGGTCGATGCGCTGGTGCGCTCCGTCCAGGACAGTTTCCCGCGCCTGTCGCACCGCTACTACCGGCTCAAAGCCAAGTGGATGGGTCAGGAGGCGCTCGACTATTGGGATCGTAACGCGCCGCTGCCGGACGCCGACAAGACCTTGGTTGCCTGGCCGGACGCCCAGGAGATGGTGCTCGATGCCTATGCGCGGTTCTCGCCTGAGATGGCAGACATTGGACGCCGGTTCTTCACCGAAAACTGGATCGATGCGCCGTCGCGTGAAGGCAAATCTCCGGGCGCGTTCTCACACCCCACGGTGCCCAGCGCGCACCCCTAAATTCTGCTCAACTATCAAGGGCGCACGCGCGATGTGATGACCCTTGCCCATGAGCTTGGGCACGGGGTGCATCAGGTTTTGGCGGGCCAGCAGGGCCCGCTGATGGCCCAGACACCGCTGACGTTGGCCGAAACGGCGAGTGTGTTCGGCGAGATGCTGACCTTCCGCTCGGTGCTCGACCAGACCACCGATCCGGCCAAGCGCAAGTCGCTTCTGGCCGGCAAAGTCGAAGACATGATCAACACGGTGATCCGGCAGATCGCCTTCTACGCCTTTGAGCGCAAGGTTCACCTGGCCCGCAAAGAGGGGGAGCTGACCTCCGATCAGCTGTGCGATCTGTGGCTGTCGGTGCAGAACGAGAGCCTCGGCGATGCGATCCGTTTTGACGACGATTACCGACCGTTCTGGACCTATATCGGCCACTTCATTCATTCGCCGTTCTATGTGTACGCCTATGCGTTCGGCGACTGCCTCGTGAACGCGCTCTATGCGCGCTACGAGAACGCCCATGAGGGTTTCGCGCAGAACTACATGGCACTGCTGCGTGCCGGCGGCTCGAAACCCTACAATGAGCTGCTCGAACCGTTTGGCCTCGATGCCCGCGACCCGACCTTCTGGCAGGCCGGGCTCGACGTCATCTCGGGCTTTATCGATCAGCTTGAAGCGCTGGATGGGTGAACCTGCGAGGGTGCTCGCGCGTAGGTAGGGTCCAGCACCATACATTTTATTTTGCGGACCTATGGCAGACACGAGCAACGATTCTGAGCGCAACCGGCTATCGGGCCGTCTGGGGCGATACGCGCGGGTAAGCACCTCGGTGGGCGGCGTGGCCGCCACCATGGCACGGCGGCGGCTGTTCGGCGGGGCGAAGGTGAACCCCGCCGATGCGGAGGCCCTCGCGGAAGCCCTCGGTGGCCTCAAGGGGCCGCTGATGAAGGTGGCGCAGCTTATCTCGACGATCCCCGATGCGGTGCCGGCCGAGTATGCGGCCGAATTGCAGAAGCTCCAGTCTGAAGCGCCGCCGATGGGCTGGGCGTTCGTCAAGCGCCGTATGCGGGCGGAACTGGGCCCCGACTGGCAGAAAAAGTTTGGCAGTTTTGACCATCAGCCGACGGCGGCGGCCTCCTTGGGCCAGGTTCACAAGGCGCAGAGCCTTGGCGGCGAAGCGCTCGCGGTCAAACTGCAATATCCGGACATGGCATCGGCCGTGGCCGCAGACCTCAAACAGCTCGACTTCATGTTCTCAATGTTCAAGCGCGTCGATGGCGCGGTGGACGCATCTGAGATGAAGCAGGAGATCGCCGAGCGGCTGCGCGAAGAGCTCGACTACACGCTCGAAGCCTCGCACGCGAAAATGTATGGCGACTTCTTCGGCACGGACGACGAGCTGGTCCGTGTGCCCTCGGTGGTTGATGAACTCTCCACGCAGCGGCTTCTGACGCTCAGCTGGCTCAACGGTGAGAAGATCCTCGATTTCCGCCAGGAAAGCCAAGAGGTCCGCAACCGGCTGTCGACAGCGATCTTCCACGCATGGTGGCGGCCGTTTGCCCATATCGGCGTGATCCACGGCGATCCGCACTTGGGCAACTATATGGTCTTCCGCGATGAGGCCGGTGCGCCCAGCGGCATCAACCTGCTCGACTATGGCTGCATCCGCAAATTCCCCGCCCGCTTCGTTCAGGGTGTCCTCGATCTCAACGAGGGCCTGATGCGCGATGATGAAGACCAGATCGTCCACGCCTACGAGCAATGGGGCTTTGAGAACCTCACCAAAGAGGTACGCGATGTGCTCAACATCTGGGCGCGGTTCATCAATGGGCCGCTGCTCGAAGACAAGGTGCGTGCCGTTGCCGATGGGGTGAACGCCACCGAGTATGGCCGCGAGCAGGCGATCCATGTGCGCAAGGAACTTCAGCGGCTTGGCCCGGTGAAGATCCCGCGTGAATTTGTGTTTATGGACCGCGCGGCCATCGGCCTTGGCGGCGTGTTTCTGCACCTGCGGGCCGAACTGAACTTCTACCAGCTGTTCCAGAAGGAAATTGAGGCGTTCGATCCGCGCCGCCTCGCGGTTGCTCAGTCGGGCGCGATGGCGCGCGCCGGCCTGACGCCTCTCTCAGAGGAGGAGCACGGGGTTGGCGATCTCAGCGCGCCGGAGCTTGAAGGTGTCGCCGCGCAATAGCGCGGGTGCGCGCATTTGCGATGGGGTGCGATGCATTGAACCGCGCCCTTGGCTGGTGTAAGCGCATTCCCTGACCCATTTCCTATGCCTTCCGGAGACATTGTTGATGTCGGAATCGACTGAAAACACGGCCACGCCCGCCAATGATTACAACGAACATAACAGCACGTTCGAGCTGTTCATTTCACTGGTCAAATGGGGAACCGGGCTGACGGTTATCGTTCTGATTTTGATGGCCATCTTCCTTCTCTAAGGGTCCGGACCCTTTAACCCCTTGCAGACAAGCCTAGGTGTGACGGTTGTCGACCGGCACACGCAATGCTTTGCTAAGTGCCCTATTCCCTGTCCCCCAGCGGTGCGGCGCCGGCGGGTCTGCCAGCCAAGGACACACTTGTCATGGTCAAAATAGCCGTGCCGCTGGAAAGCGACGCCCTTGAAGGGCGCGTGGCGGCCACCCCTGAAACCGTCAAACGCTTCAAGGCGCTGGGCATCGATGTCACGGTGCAGACCGGCGCGGGCGCTACCTCGCGTCTGCCCGATGACGGCTATGAAGCCGAAGGCGCGGTGATCGCCAAGGACGCCAAGACGACGGTCGCCGATGCGGACATCATCTTGCGGGTTCGCCGCCCATCGGCTGACGAGATCAAGACCTACCCCAAGGGCGCGATGGTCGTCGCTCAGATGGACCCTTACGGGCACGAGAAAGATGTCGAAGCGATGGCCAAGCGCGGCCTGACCGCCGTGGCCATGGAATTTATGCCGCGCATCACGCGCGCGCAGGTGATGGACGTGTTGTCGTCGCAGGCAAACCTTGCTGGCTACCAGGCGGTGATCGACGCCGCTGAGGTCTACGACCGCGCCCTGCCGATGATGATGACCGCCGCTGGCACCGTTCCCGCCGCCAAAGTGTTTGTGATGGGCGCTGGCGTCGCCGGCCTTCAGGCTATCGCGACTGCGCGTCGTTTGGGTGCCGTCGTGACGGCGACCGATGTGCGCGCTGCCGCCGGCGAACAGGTCGAATCGCTGGGGGCCAAGTTCATCATGACCGAGGCGCTCAAAGATGCCTCCGGCGAAGGCGGCTATGCTCGCGAGCTGACCGACGATGAGAAAGCCGCGCAGGCCGAGCTGGTCGCGGGCCACATCGCCAAGCAAGACATCGTCATCACCACGGCGCTGATCCCCGGCCGGCCAGCGCCTCAGCTGGTCACCAAAGCCATGGTGGAAAGCATGAAGCCCGGCTCCGTGCTCGTCGATCTTGCCGTCGAGCGAGGAGGCAATGTGGAAGGCGCCAAGGCTGGCGAGACCGTCGAGGTGGGCAGCGCCAAGGTCGTCGGCTACCTCAATGTTCCGGGCCGCATCGCGGCCACAGCGTCGCTTTTGTACGCCAAGAACCTGTACGCCTTTGTCGAGACGCTGATCGACAAGGAAACTAAAGCGCTTTCCGTCAATTGGGATGATGAGCTGGTGACCGCCACGGTGCTGACGCGCGATGGCACTGTTGTCCACCCGGCCTTCGCCCCCGAAGCCAGCGCCTAGTAGGAGGCAAGCTGATGAGTGACAGTTTGAACGCTGCAGTGGAGGCCGCGCAAGAAGCGGCCGCGCGCGCAGCAGAAGCCGCCGCAGAGGCCGGGCGTATTGCCGAAGAGCTGGCAGCGGGGACCTTGGAAACGGGCGCCGCCGACGCGCTTGCGGCCGCCGCATCGGGCGCTTCTGGTGGGGCGATCGATCCGTTTATCTTCCGCCTGTCGATTTTCGTCCTGGCAATTTTTGTCGGCTACTACGTCGTCTGGTCGGTGACGCCGGCGCTGCATACGCCGCTGATGAGCGTGACCAACGCCATCTCATCGGTGATCGTGGTTGGCGCACTGCTTGCGGTGGGCGTTGAACTGGCGAGCGCCGATGGTGCCGGGCTCGCGCGGGGCTTTGGCTTTGTCGCCTTGATCCTCGCGTCGGTGAACATTTTCGGGGGCTTTTTGGTCACCCAGAGAATGCTCGGCATGTACAAGAAAAAGCAGCGATAGGGCAGGGCGACTGACATGAGTGCAAACATCGCAGCCCTGTTTTATCTGATTGCAGGCGTTCTCTTCATTATGAGCCTTCGTGGGCTCTCGAGCCCCGAAACCTCGCGTCAGGGCAACCTGTACGGCATGGTCGGCATGGCGATTGCCGTTGTCACCACGCTGCTGCTTGCCAACCTGACGCCCGTCACCGGCTTCCTCATCGTGCTCGGTATCGCCATTGGTGGCGGCATCGGTGCGGTGATCGCGCGGCGCATCCCGATGACGGCGATGCCGCAGCTGGTGGCCGCGTTTCACTCGCTTGTCGGTATGGCCGCGGTGCTGGTCGCCGCTGCAGCGCTTTACGCGCCGCAGGCGTTTGGCCTCGGGGATGTCGGCAGCATCAAGACGGCCGCTCTGATCGAGATGGCGCTCGGCGCGGCCATTGGCGCTATCACGTTCACCGGCTCGGTGATCGCGTTCGCCAAACTTGATGGCCGCATGTCGGGCAAGCCGATCCTGCTGCCGCAGCGGCACATGATCAACATTGTCCTCGCCGTTGGCCTGGTGGTTCTCACCATTGGTCTGGTGTCGACGGAAAGCCATCTTCTGTTCTGGCTGATCGTGCTCGCGGCGCTGCTTTTGGGTATCCTGATCATCATTCCCATCGGCGGCGCGGACATGCCAGTCGTGGTGTCGATGCTCAACTCCTACTCGGGTTGGGCGGCGGCGGGCATCGGCTTCACGCTCGGCAACACGGCGCTGATCATCACCGGTGCGCTCGTCGGCTCGTCGGGCGCCATTCTGTCCTACATCATGTGTAAGGGCATGAACCGCTCGTTCTTCTCGGTCATCCTTGGCGGCTTCGGTGGTGAAGACGCCGTGGCCGGCAGCGGCGAAGAAGAGACCCGCCCGGTCAAGCAAGGCTCCGCGGATGATGCGGCCTTCATGATGAAGAACGCCGGTAAGGTGATCATCGTGCCGGGCTACGGCATGGCGGTTGCCCAAGCGCAGCACGCGCTGCGTGAGATGGCCGACAAGCTGAAGGAAGAGGGCGTCGAGGTGAAGTACGCCATCCACCCTGTGGCTGGCCGTATGCCGGGGCACATGAACGTGCTGCTGGCCGAAGCGCAGGTGCCGTATGATGAAGTCTTCGAGCTTGAAGACATCAACTCGGAGTTCTCGACCGCGGATGTTGCCTTCGTCATCGGCGCGAACGATGTGACGAACCCGGCGGCGAAGACCGATCCGCAATCTGCGATCTACGGCATGCCGATCCTGAACGTCGCTGACTCGGGCACGGTTCTGTTCGTCAAGCGCGGCATGGCCTCGGGCTATGCGGGCGTTCAGAACGAACTGTTCTTCCGCGACAACACGATGATGCTGTTCGCGGACGCCAAGAAGATGGTCGAGGATATCGTCAAGTCGCTTTAGCGCGATCGCTTAACCCAAGATCCAGCCCGCGCGGCAGTGCTCGCGCGGGCTTTTTTGTGTCCGGATGCTGTATGCGCGACGCGAAAACCGCCGCGCTCAAAGCACGCTCAGTTGACCCGGCCGAGCCCCTGGCGGGCGTCGGGGTTTGACCCATCAATCGCCAGTGCGCGCTGGTAAGAGACGAGCGCGTTTTCGCTGTCGCCAGCCGCTTCTAGTGCAAGGCCGCGATTGATCCAGGCGTCGACATTGCGCGGCTCGCGGCCCAAAACGGCGTCGAAATCTTCGAGCGCGGCACCGAAATCGCGCAGCGCCAGATAGCTCAGGCCCCGCGACATATAGGGCGCGGCAGCGTTCGGGTTGAAGCCAATGGCCGTCGTGAAATCTTCGATCGCGAGGATATGGTTGTTCTGACCTTGGAAGATCAGCGCCCGGTTGTAATAGGCACGGGCGTCGGACGAATTGAGGAAGATCGCCCGCTCATAATCGGCCAATGCGAGGGCAAACTGGCCCTGCTCGCGATAGATGTTGCCACGGCCCACATAGGCTGTGTCATAGGCGGGATTGGCCGCGATGGAGGCAGAATAGTCCGCCAGCGCCAAGTCCTCATTGCCCATCTCGCGATGGACCAGCGCCCGGTTCGCGAGCGCCTGGTAGAAGGTGGGGTTGAGGGTCAGGGCCTGGTTGAAGTCGGACAAGGCGTCCTGGAAGCGGCCCTGGGTGCCATAGGCCGTGCCGCGCATATTGTAGGCGCCGGGATCGCTTGGATTGCTGTCGATGACTTCCGTTAGCGACGCGATGTTCACCGCTTGGCTCGGTGCGAGCGGTGTGACGGCGTTGAGGCCAGCGGTTTGGCAGCCTGCAAGCGCAAGCGCGCCAGCGAGGATCGCGGCGCGCGAAAGCGTAACTGCGAATGCAGGTCTTGCTGAGCGGTGGTTTTTGAAACCGAGGCGATGCGCCATCATTGTCCTGCCGACTTACCTGGCGAACGCGCACATCCACCCCAAGCGCCGAGCCGTGTGTGCGTGTTCGCGGCTACGGCGGTCAAGATGGTGTCTAGCGACGGCCTTTTGATGGCAGAAGGCCTTCGCGCTGGGCACGCTTGCGTGCCAGCTTGCGGGCGCGACGAACGGCTTCAGCCTTCTCGCGTGCCTTCTTTTCCGAGGGTTTCTCGTAATGACCGCGGAGCTTCATCTCACGGAAGATGCCTTCGCGCTGCATTTTCTTTTTCAGCGCTTTGAGCGCCTGATCAACATTGTTGTCGCGTACCAGTACCTGCACGTGTCGTCCTGTTTTCTTGCCAAAAGCCGCGTGGGCTTTGTGTCGGGCGGAACATCAAGGGGCGTTGACCAACACACAGTCCAAAGCCCCGGCGCACTGCGCTCGCCGGCGGACATAGGGTAACCCAACTGCCGAATGAATGGCCCGGATACCAGATTGCTGGGGACTTGTCTACCAAACAGCGGGCAGTTTGCTGCGTGTGTGCGCTGGCCGTTCGTACCATCGCGGCAGGGCGGACAGGCTCAGATGCGCGTCGGTTTAGTGAGGCAGCCGCGCTTGCTCGATCCAGAAATCGCGCAAACTTGTTGCGAGGTTTTTGTAGTCGGCGCTGGTCGCCGGCTTCTCGACATAGGCGTTGGCGTGTTGCTTGTAGCAACGCTCGATGTCGCGGGGGTCGTTTGACGACGACATGACGATCACCGGGATCGACACGCGATCCGCGTCATCTGGCGCACCCTTGAGCTCTTCAAGCACTTCATACCCCGAATAGCCGGGCATCTTAAGGTCGAGGATCACAAGGTCTGCATCGGTAGCGGAGATCCGGTCGCGTGCGCGGCGGCCATCTTGCTCATGATGGATCGCTACTCCAGGCGCGATATGCCCGATCGACCGCTCGAAAAACATAAAGTCGGCAAGGTCATCGTCGATAACCAGGATCGATCGGATGGAGTGGGGTTCAGCGTTGGCCATCAGGCGTCTCTGATTCTTACTGCCACCGACTGGGCCGACGCACGATTGCGAGCCCGCTGGATGCATAAGAATGCTCTTAAGGAAATGTTAGCACGAAACGCGCGCCGTCCGCATAAGTATTTTCCACGTGTATCGAACCGCCGTGGCTTTCCATGATCCGGCGGCACAGGGCGAGCCCAATGCCGTAGCCGCCGCGCGCCTTTCCGTCGGGGGTTGCTCGGGCGAACGGCTCGAAAATGGTCTCCGCCTTGTCCGCCGCAATGCCTGGTCCGTTGTCCGTAACGGTGAGTTGGTAGCCGCCTGCATGTGTGCGGGCGCCAACAATTTCTATCTTTGTGCGCTGTTGATCGCTGTATTTCAGCGCGTTTGACAGCAAATTCACCAGCACCCGAAGCAACAAAGCCGAATCACCATTGATCTCTGGCTCATCTTCAAAGCGGGTCGACAGGTCGAAGCTTTCGGGGTCAGCGTCCAAACTGGCGACGGCATCACTGAGGCAGGTCTCAAGGTTCGCCGATCGGCCGGACTGGATCGTCAGGCCCGCAACTGAATAATCGAGAATTGTGCGCACCAGGCCACGCGTCTGCGTGATCCGGTTCTCCACCTGGTCAAGCAGGTTCGTTGCGCCTTCAATGTTGCCGTTGAGCAGCTCCTCGCGGACCATCTCGCAATACAGCCCCATCTGGCGAAGTGGCGAAGAGAGATCATGGGCTGCGATGCCTGCGAACTGGCTGAGCATCTCGTTGCGCTTGGCAAGCAGCGTGTTGGCTTCTGCCAGCTCTTGCTCTGTCTGCTTCAGCGCCGTGACGTCGGTATGCGCCCCGAGCATGCGCATCGGCTTGCCGTTCTCATCGCGGATTGCGAGCCCCCGGCAGCGAACCCAGACAGTCGATCCATCCTTATGCTTGTAGCGGACGATCTGATCGTAGGGGTGGCTAGGATCGCTGGCGTGCTGCTCAAAGTTCTTCAGCGCAGTCGCCAGATCGGCTGGGTGGATGTTGGCCTGCCACCACTCGGGGGTGTGGGCCATCTCGTCGGGCTGGTAGCCGAAGACGTGCTTGAAGCGGTCGCTCAGCCACTCATGCTCCATCTTCTCAAGGTCCCAGTACCAAATGCCGTCAAGCGAGCCAGCCTGTAAGAACTCAAAGATCGCCGGGTCGGTGGACACCAGCTCATACAGTTCGCTCTTGAGGTAGTGGTCATCTCCCGCGAGGGGATCCGACCCTTCGGCAGCGGTCGCTTCGGCAATGGTCATGGCGGCACCCTTGTTGGGTTGCGCTGGCGCTTCAAACAGGACGTCACTTGCCAGCGAGGAAGGCATGTTTGGATTGCGCCTGAGTTGGATCAGTCAGAACACAGCGGGTCAACCAGTCATTGGTGCCACCTGATGCGAGGCGCATCAGATGGCCCAACACCGTAGCGGTAGCCACCAACGGGCTGGGTTATCCGTTGTCTGGTGACGCAGTTTTGGGCGCCAACCGCGTGAGGTGGCCCATCTTCCGCCCCGGCTTCGGGTCTCGTTTGCCGTACAGGTAGAGGCTGGAACTGGGTGGCGCGGTCTCGGGGTGCTCGATCAGCGGATCACCGCCCAGAAGGTTGCGCATCGAGGCATCGCTGTGCCGGGCCGGCGCGCCAAGGGGCCAGCCGGCAATGGCGCGGATGTGATTGTCGAACTGATCGTGCAGGCACGCATCGAGCGTCCAATGGCCGGTATTGTGGACCCGTGGCGCGATCTCGTTGATCAAGAGCGCGCCCGACTGAGTAACAAAGAACTCCACGGCTAGGGTCCCGACATGGTGGAGCGCCTCGGCGATGGTGCCGGCTGCGTTGGCAGCAGCGCCTGTGAGAGCTGTTGGCAGCTGCGCATCAAAACCCGGCCCGACGCGGCTTTGCGCCAAGACGCCGCTCTGGTGCGTGTTGATGGGCACATCGTAGGCGATGGTGTCGCCACTTGCCGCCCTGACGCAGAGGACGGAGATCTCAAAGTCGAACGCAATGCGGGCCTCAAGCACAGCTGGCACGCCGCCAAGGCTGGTCCAGATGGCTTGGCCGTCGAGCGGCTCGTCGTCTGATAAAGACATCTGGCCCTTGCCGTCATAGCCAAGGGTGCGGGTCTTGAGGATGCCCGTGCCACCCAGAGCCGTGAGGGCCGGAGCGATGGCGTCCGGTCCGTCGATGGGCCGGTAGGGGGCAACCGGCAAGCTCAAGCCTTCGATGAACTGCTTCTCCACCAGCCGGTCCTGGCTGACCGCCAGGGAACGCTCTCCGGGCCGCAGCGTGGTGAGCGCCGCGATCGCCTCGAGGCTCTGCTTGGGGATGTTTTCAAACTCGAAGGTCACCACCGCGCAGCGCTTCGCAAAGGCTTGCAGGGCGGGCACATCATCATAGGCGGCGCTTATGTGGTCATTGGCCACTTGGGCGGCGGGCGGTTCCGCCTCCGGGCCGTAGACGATGACTTCGAACCCAAGTTTTGCGGCGGCAATCGCAAGCAGGCGCCCCAACTGCCCAGTGCCCAAAATGCCGATGGTCGCGCCACGCGCCAGCGGGCCCTGGAGCGCCACTTGTTCGGGCGTCATGACGCCGGGGGCTCATCGACCGGGGCAAAGGCAACGGCCTCGGACCTCTTGGCGCGCCAGGCTTCGAGCCTGTCGGCCAGGCCCGCATCGCTGAGCGCCAGAATGCTCGCCGCTAGAAGCGCGGCGTTGGCAGCGCCAGCGCGGCCGATGGCAAGCGTCCCGACGGGCACACCGGCGGGCATCTGCACGATCGAATAGAGCGCGTCCTGCCCCTGAAGTGCCGTTGCGCCGACCGGCACACCCAGCACGGGGAGCGTTGTCATGGAGGCAACCATGCCCGGCAGATGCGCCGCGCCGCCGGCGCCCGCAATTATGGTTTTGAACCCCTCAGCTTTTGCGCCCTTGGCGAACGCGACCAGCCTGTCGGGCGTGCGGTGGGCGGAGACGATCCGCGCCTCATACCCAACCTCAAGCGCGTCAAGCATCTCGGCGCTTGCGCGCATGACGGGCCAATCGGACTGGCTGCCCATGATGATGGCCACGGGGTGCGGCGTGCTGGGCTTGGGCATGGCGGTGTCTGTCATGAAAGGTGGGGCTTACGCGATAATGTCGGGGAGCATCTGGTCTTCAAGGACGCTCATCCGGTCTTTGAGGGCCAGCTTTCGCTTCTTGAGGCGCTGGATCTGCAGGTGATCGACCCGGCCGGTCAGGTAAAGGGCCTCGATCGCGTCGTCGAGATCGCGATGTTCTTGGCGGAGCCGGATGAGTTCGTCGCGCGCATCTTCGTCATCATTGGATGGCGTTAGGCCCATGGAATCACTCGCAACGCGCACGGGAAGCTGAATTCGAGGTTGTAGCACGGCATGTGTGCATCGCAACCTTCGCGCATTCGCACGCGGTTTCGACGAATTGTTGGGCTCGGAGGCGCGATTTTACCGCTGTCAATCTTGTTTGGTGAATCGAGGCTGTGGCAGCCTCGCTTGGTCAATGAAAGGAGGTCTCGATGACGGTTGAATCGCATCTTGCCGAATTGGAGCGGCGCCACTTGGCCATGGACACGAGGATCGCTGATGAGGAGCGCCGACCGGCGGTCGATCAGCTGGAACTGGCCAGCTTGAAGCGGAAGAAACTGACACTGAAAGACGAGATCGAACGGTTGAAGAAAGAGGCAATACGCCCTTCGGGATAACCCACTTGGCCCCTTGTGTGCGTTGGGCCGCATAAAGCACATCAACCACGGCCGTTCTGCACAGTGCAGGGCGGCCTTTTTGGTGCCTAGCAGCGCTCGCCGGTGCGGTGCCCAGCCAAAGTGCTTGATCCTGCGCATGGACGGGGCCCCCGCCCTTTGCTCAGCTTGTTTGCTAAGGTCTTCAAGGGCAAGACGAACGCAAAGCCTGAGAACAGGGACGCCGGGAGGACGCACAATGGGATCCAACGGAAACAGCCGATACGCCGAAGTCTACCAAGGGTGGCAGGAAGACCCGTTGGCCTTTTGGGCCGAGGCCGCCCAAGGGATCGACTGGGTGAAACCGTTTGACCGCGTTTTCGATGCGGACGCTGGCGTTTATGGGCGCTGGTTCCCAGGTGGGGTGTGCAACACCGCCTACAACTGCCTCGACCGGCATGTGGAGCATGGGCGGCGCGGCCAAGCGGCCATGATCTATGACAGCCCGATCACGGGCTCGACCAAGAGCTACAGTTTTGAAGAGCTGCGCGACGAAGTGAGCGCGCTTGGCGCCGTGCTGAAATCCTTGGGGATTGGCAAGGGTGACCGCGTGATCGTCTACATGCCGATGATCCCCGAAGCGGTGATCGGCATGCTGGCCTGCGCGCGTATCGGCGCGATCCATTCGGTGGTGTTCGGCGGCTTCGCGGCCAGTGAGCTCGCCACCCGCATCGATGATGCGCGCCCCAAGGCTGTGATTTCAGCCTCCTGCGGGATCGAGCCGAACCGGGTTGTCGCCTACAAGCCGCTTCTCGATGAAGCGATCGAACTGTCCACCCACAAGCCCGATTTGTGCCTCATCAAACAGCGCCCTCAAGAGACGTGTGACCTGATCGATGGCCGGGACCATGACTATGACGTGGTGATGGGTGACGCGCGGGCGCGCGGCCTCGACAGCTCGCCGGAGCCAATGGAGGCGACCGACCCGCTCTATATCCTGTACACGTCCGGCACGACGGGCATCCCCAAAGGCGTGGTCCGCGACCATGGCGGGCACATGGTTGCGCTGAATTGGACCATGAACGCGATCTACGGGATGCAGCCTGGCGATGTGTTCTGGGCGGCGTCCGATGTCGGTTGGGTGGTCGGCCACTCCTACATCGTGTACGGCCCGCTGCTCGCTGGCTGCACGACGATCCTTTATGAGGGCAAGCCCGTGGGAACGCCGGACCCTGGTGCCTTTTGGCGGGTGTGTGCCGACCATCGGGTCAACGCGCTGTTCACCGCGCCGACGGCCTTCCGCGCGATCAAAAAGGAAGATCCCGAGGGCACGTTTATCAAGCCCTATGACCTGACCGCACTGCGTGCGCTGTTCCTTGCTGGCGAGCGAGCGGACCCGGACACGGTCCAATGGGCGGAAACCATGCTTGGCCTGCCGGTGATCGACCATTGGTGGCAGACCGAAACCAGCTGGGCCATCGCGGCGAACCCAATGGGGCTCGGCGCGCTGCCCATCAAGCACGGGTCACCCACGGTGCCGATGCCGGGATACGACGTGCAGATCCTCGATGATGCGGGCCATCCGGTCGGCGCGAACACGCTGGGCAACATTGTGGTGAAGCTGCCACTTCCGCCGGCCTGTCTGCCGACGCTGTGGAACAATGATGCGCGCTTCAAAGCGGCCTATCTTGAGGAGTTTCCCGGTTACTACAAAACCGCTGATGCAGGGATGATGGATGAGGATGGCTATCTGTTCATCATGGCGCGGACCGATGACATCATCAATGTCGCCGGTCACCGCCTGTCGACAGGCGGCATGGAAGAGGTGCTCGCCGGGCATCCGGCCGTGGCCGAGACCGCCGTTATCGGCGTTGGCGATGCGCTGAAGGGTCAGTTGCCGGCTGGCTTCGTGGTGTTGAAGGCGGGCGTCGAGACCGAGCATGCGGTTCTTGAAAAAGAGCTCATCAGCCTGGTGCGCGAGAAGATTGGCCCCGTGGCGGCCTTCAAGACCGTCATGATCGTCGAGCGGCTACCTAAGACGCGGTCGGGCAAGATCTTGCGTGGCACGATGCGGCAGATCGCCGACGGAGAACCCTACAACATGCCAGCCACGATTGATGATCCGGCCATTCTGTCCGAGATCACCGGCGCGCTGCAAACCAAGGGATACGCCTCAGCGTAGGTGAGCAGCGCGGCGCGAGGGCTGGCACTGGCCGCCGGCGCGCACATTCTCGATAAGGAGGCACCGCCGTTCCCATGGCAGACAGTTTCGGGCTTGAGCGCAAAACGGCGATCGTGACCGGCGGCGCGCGGGGGATTGGCTACGCCATCGCCCAGCGCTTCGTCGAAGAAGACATGCGCGTCGTCATCGCCGATGTCGACGATGAGCGCGGGCAGGACGCAGCCGAAACCCTGGGCCGGCTCGGCACGGCCATGTACGTGCATTGCGACGTCTCTGACCGGCTGGATGTGCGCAACCTTCTGGCTAAGGCGGTGGATGCTTATGGCGCCATCGATGTGGTTGTCGCTAACGCAGCCGTCGTCCACAGCGCGGACTTTCTTGACATCGAGGAAGCGGATTTCGACCGCGTGATGGCGGTCAACCTCAAGGGGGTGTTCCTGGTCTGCCAGGCGGTTGCGCGGAACATGGTTGAGGCCATCAAAGAGGGCCATAAGCCCGGCTCCATCATCACGCTGTCGAGCGTCAATGCGGAGGTCGCGCTTCGCGACCAGGTGCCCTACACCGCCTCAAAAGGCGCGGTGCGGCAGCTGACCAAGTCGATGGCGCTGTCGCTCGCGGCCCATGGCATTCGCGTCAACGCGATCGGGCCTGGCACCATTATGACGGAGCTGATGGAGCAAGTGGTGGCCGATGACGAGGCGCGCAAAACGGTTCTGTCGCGCACCCCGGCCGGGCGGATTGGCGAAGCCAGCGAGATTGCGGCCATCGCCGCGTTCCTCGCCTGTGATCAGGCCAGCTACATCACCGGCCAGACCATCTATGCTGATGGTGGCCGGCTGGCGCTGAATTACACGGTGCAGCCCAGCGACGATTAGGCCGCCAGGCAAGACCGATCAGTCTGCCTTTTAGGCTTTGTCGGCTTCGGTTTCGTCGTCGGCGTTGCCATCGAGCGTCAGCTCTTTGAGTTTCGCAAACACCGAGTCGGCGTCGAGATCATCTTCTATCGGTGCTTCATCTTCAGCGTCCGGCGCAGCAGGCTCGCTTGTGCCGAAGACATTTTCGATGGTGGCTTCTTCACTGTCGGCTTCTGCGCTTGCGTCGGCACCGCCGGTGGCCGCCAGGGCCTCTTCCGCGGTCAGCAGAACCGGGCCGGCAGCGACGGCCTGCGGCGGCGCGCCGCGCGAGGCTTTCTGGACCTCAAGATCGAGCTCAATCTGCTTACACAGGCCCAGTGTGACTGGGTCCATGGGCGTGAGATTAGCCGAGTTCCAGTGCGAGCCGGAGCGGATAGCCTCGATGGTGTTTTTGGTTGTGCCGACCAGGCGCATGATCTGCGCGTCTTTGAGCTCTTTGTGGTTGCGCAGCAGCCACAGGATCGCGTTGGGGCGGTCATGGCGCCGGGACACTGGCGTGTAACGCGGCCCGCGTTTTTTGGTGCTGGTGGCAACCTGGGTCTTGGCCGGCTGAACCTTCAGCGCGATCTCAGGATTGTTCTCCGCCTCGGTGATCTGCTCACGGGTCAGCTGGCCGGTCTGCAGCGGGTCGAGGCCTTTGATTCCCTGTGCGGCTTCGCCGTCCGCAATGGCCTTCACCTCAAGCGGGTGGAGCGAGCAGAATTTGGCGATTTGCGCAAATGTCAGGGCGGTGTTGTCGACCAGCCAGACGGCGGTTGCTTTGGGCATCAACGGCAATTCGGACATGGTTTGATCCTGGCAAAAAACGAGTGGTCTTGGTCCCGGTCTGGCTATCCAGAGGCGGGGCCGAGCATCGAAGTCATGATGTCGGGAGTTGCGGTAGATATACGCAATCGGCGCGCTGGTTGCAATGCGCGGGGCGCAAGCAGCGAGAAAAGCTGTGCAGTCAGACTTCGCTTTGAGGGGGCGGCACGGGCCCGGGCATCATGGCGTTAGCAGGATCTTGCCGGTGTGCTGCGAGCTTTCCATTCGCCGGTGGGCCTCTGCGGCTTCCGCCAGCGGGTAGACCGAATCGACGATGATTTTGATCGCGCCGCTTTCGATCAGTGGCCAGACTTCGCGCTCGACCGATGCGGCGAGGGCCGCTTTGAACCCATCGTCGCGAGCCCGCAGGGTGGAGCCGGTATGCGTCAGGCGCTTGAGCATCAGCCGCGAGAAGTCGGCCTCTACGTTCGCCCCGTTGAGGAAGGCGATCTGAATGATCCGCCCTTCAACCGCGGCCGCCTTCCAGTTGCGCTCAATATAGTCGCCGCCCACCATATCGAGGATGACATTGGCGCCCGCGCCGCTGGTCGCGGCTTTCACACCCTCCACATAGTCCTCGGTTTGGTAGTTGAACGTGTGGTCGGCGCCGAGCTGCCGCATGGTGGCGCATTTCTCGTCCGACCCGGCCGTCGCGAGGACGGTTGCGCTCTTGGCCTTTGCCAGCTGGATGGCCATCGCGCCGATGCCCGAGGTGCCGCCATGGACGAGAAAATTCTCGCCCGCTTGCAGGCCGCCGCGATCGAAGACGTTCGACCAGACCGTGAAGGCGGTTTCGGGAATGCCTGCCGCATCACGCGTCGAAAGACCGGCGGGGATAGGGAGCGCGTGCCGCTCATCGGCGATGCAATAGTCGGCGTAGCCGCCTGAGGTCACCAGCGCGGTGACCGGCGTGCCTAGCGCGTAGCGGTTTGCGTCGCGGCCAGCGGCGACGATTTCGCCGGCGACTTCGAGCCCGGGAATGTCGCTTGCGCCCTTGGGCGGCGGGTAGGCGCCGACCCGTTGCAAAACGTCCGGCCGGTTCACGCCCGCAGCTTCAACCTTGATGAGCACCTGCGTCGGCGTGAGGCCTTGCGGCATCGCCCGCGTTGCGGGGACAAGAACCTCCGGGCCGCCGGGCCGGTCGATTGTCACCACGGTCACGGTGTCTGGCAAGGTCGCAGGTAGCGTCATGGGCGCAGCTTTCTTGGTCTGGTTCCGAGGGTGCCAGCAGGCAGGCCTTGGTGATTTCCGGCAGGGCGCGTTAGGTTGCGCTGTCCTAGCGCCGACGGCCGGTGCTGGCAAAGCCGACAATGGGGGGTCAAGATGGATATGGAGCTCGAGCCAAGGCCAAAGCCGACCGTTACGGTGGGAGAGGACCTGTCCGATGCCTCAATTGATGAGCTGCACGAGCGGATCGCGGCGCTTCGCGAGGAGATATCGCGGTGTGAAGCGGCCATCGTCTCGAAAGATGCAGCGCGGTTGGCCGCCGATGCGGTCTTTGGCAAGCCCAGCGCTTAGTCGGGCGGGGCGAGACGCGCGTGCTGCATGCTGACCAAAACCTAAACAAATAGCCGGAAAACTATTTCATTAACCGTCTATCAACCTTTCGCGGTTATTAATAAGGCCATCGTTTTTGAGCATGGATGCTCATTGACGCCTCCCTGTTTCAAACTTTTAAGCCGCAACCTGCTTGCAGCTTTTTTTCTGCCGTTTTTTGCCAGGCACACTGGTGACCTACGCAGGTTACGCGCCGTTGTTAACGGACATTGAACGGGACGCGGCCTAGTCTGACCGCTACTCTTGCATTAACGCCGCGTGTTTGGCGTGTGGCCACGAAACAGTGGGGTTGGTATGGCGCAGCATGACGATGGGGCGGGCACCGGCAGGCCCGCCGGGCAAGCGCAGCCGGTATCGTTTGCCGACAAGCTTGTCGGCTCGAATGCGTTTCACGACCTGTTCGAGCACGGCATGACGCTTGTCGAAGAGACGGCGGCCTATCTTGATTTCGAAGGCCGCGATGCCGCCAAAGACCTGCCCCGCGCCGCGGCCATGGCCTATGCGACCGAATCCATGCGTCTGACGACCCGGCTGATGCAGCTGGCCTCCTGGCTGCTGCTCCAGCGCGCGGTGCATGAGGGGGAGATGACCCTCGAGCAGGCCGCGCAAGAGAAGGCCAAGGTGCGTATCCATGGGCTCTCATCGCCTAGCCACGGACCGGGATGGGACGAGCTGCCGCCGCGCCTGCGTGAGCTGGTTGAGGCATCGATGGTTCTGCAAGACCGGGTTCAGCGCCTTGATACGATCTTCTACACCGGTGACCCGAAAGATGAGCCTGAAGCCGCGAGCAACCCGGTTGCTGCGCACATGGCGCGTCTGACCGACGCGTTCGGCTCGTAGCTTAGCTTTAGAGCACTGCCTAAACGGAAACGGCGCCCGCAAGGGGCGCCGTTTTGTATGTATATGCAGATTTTCTGTGTGCGCTACTTGGCGCCCAAGAAACCGTCGAACTTGTTTTTGAATTTCGACAGGCGGCCACCACGGTCGAGCAGCGTTTGCTGGCCGCCGGTCCAGGCCGGGTGCGTCGTCGGGTCAATGTCGAGCCGCAGCGTGTCGCCTTCCGAACCGTAGGTCGAACGGGTCTCGTACTCGGTGCCGTCGGTCATGACCACTTTGATCGTGTGGTAGTCGGGGTGCGTGTCTTTTTTCATCGCATTGAGACCTTTGTCGTCGGTCAACCCACCGGGCGGTGGATGAAATCTGGCGAGCTTCTATCGGATCGGCCGATCCAACAGGGCTTTCCATCGGTGAATGAGGGTGCGCTGAGCGGCAGAAGGAGCTGCGGATCATCGCGTCAGAGGCGGTCGATACACCAACATAGGGCTCCGCGCAAGCGAGCGTTGCACTTGCCTTGTGGCGAACCGACCTGCGCCTGGCACCATTCGTCGCCTTGCCAGCGCGCCCGCAGCTTGGCAATGGACCGCCATGAGCGTTTCCTCATCCACATCAGACGGGCCGAGCGGGCCCGCGCGCAGGTTCGGACGGCGATCTAGCGCCCAAGGCGATGGCGCTGAAGGCGGGCCACGGACGGTTGATCAGGTCGCGGCGCGCCGGACGCTCGCTGCGCTGTGGCCCTTCGTGGCGCCTTACAAGGGCATGATCGTTCTGGCGTTCTTTGCGCTGTTGGGCGCAACGGGCGCGACACTGACTGTGCCGCTGGCCGTGCGCCGCGTCATCGACCAGGGCTTTCACGGCGGTGAGGGCGGCGTGCCGCTGGGCGGGGTCTTTTTGGGGCTCATCGCCGTGGTGGCAGCGCTGGCGGTGCTTAGCGCGCTGCGGTTTTACCTTGTGACTTGGATCGGCGAGCGGGTCGTTGCCGATCTGCGTGCGGCCGTCTTTGCGCGGATCATCCGCTTTGACCTGGCATTTCACGACCGGGCGCGGTCGGGCGAGCTGGTCTCGCGGCTGACAAGCGATGCCACGCAGATGAAGTCTGCTGTCGGCTCCAGCATCTCCATCGCCCTGCGCAACCTGTTCATGTTTGTCGGCGCGAGCGTGATGATGGTTGTCACAAGCCCTGCACTCTCCGGCGCGGTGCTGCTGGCCATCCCCTTCGTCGTGCTGCCGCTGATCATCTTTGGCCGGCAAGTGCGTCGGCGCTCCCGGGAAGCGCAGGATGTTTTGGCGGATGCGTCGGCCATGGCAAGCGAAGCGATTGGCGCGGTGCAAACCGTGCAAGCCCATGCCGCCGAGCGCCGGCTGGCCGGCGCGTTCACCGATGCGGCTGAGGCCGCCTTCAGAGCTGCGCGTAGCTCCATCGTTGCGCGGGCGCTGCTGACGTCTTTTGCGATCTTCGTCATCTTCGCGTCGGTGGTCCTGGTTCTGTGGTACGGCGCCAACGCGGTGATCGCCGGCGATATGACCGCCGGCGAGCTCGGCCAGTTCCTCCTTTACGCCGTGTTCGCCGCCGGGGCCTTGGGCGAGGTGAGCCAGGTGGTCGGCGAAGTGGCCCAGGCCGTCGGCGCCGCCGACCGGCTTTGCGGCCTTCTTGCGGTGGATGTCACCATTTTGCGCGATGACCGCGACGGAGCCGGGGATGCCCTTGCCGAGCGGCCAAAGGGCCATGTTGTGTTCGACGATGTGCGCTTTGCTTATGCGGGCGAGGGCGAGACCACAGGGCCGCCCGTCCTATCCGGCGTCTCGTTCGAAGCGAAGCCCGGCAGCACCGTCGCGCTGGTCGGCCCGTCAGGCGCGGGTAAGTCGACGATCCTTCAGCTGTTGATGCGCTTTTACGATGTCGATGGCGGCGCGATCCGTATCGATGGCGTCAATGTTACGGCGGCGGACCCGTCGCGACTACGTCACCTGATGGCGCTCGTGCCGCAGGATGTGGCCATCTTCGCGTCGTCGGTGCGGGACAATGTGGCCTTTGCGCGCCCTGAGGCGACGGACGCTGAGCTGCGTGAGGCGCTTGAAGCGGCCAATGCGGCCGAGTTTGTCGATGCGTTGCCGCAGGGGGTCGACACGCTGCTTGGGGAGCGCGGTGTCACGCTGTCTGGCGGGCAACGCCAGCGTTTGGCCATCGCCCGCGCCGTGCTGCAGGATGCGCCCATTCTCCTACTCGACGAGGCGACGAGCGCCCTTGACGCCGAGAGTGAGCATCTTGTCCAGGAAGCGCTTGAGCGGCTGATGAAAGGCCGCACAGTGCTGGTGATCGCCCATCGGCTTGCCACTGTGCGGAACGCCGATCAGATCGTCGTTCTTGATAGTGGCCAGATCGTTGAGCGCGGCACGCATGCGGAACTGGCGAGCCAGGGCGGCATGTACGCCCGGCTGGCGGATTTGCAGTTCTCGGACGCGCCGGCGGCGTAAACGCTAGCGCTCTGTGAGCTTGAATTCGATGCGCCTGTTGCGCGCCAGGCTTTCAGGATCATCGCCCTCAACAAGCGGCTGAAACTCACCAAAGCCGGCAGCCATCAAGTGCTCAGGCGACACGCCCTCACTGACCAAGAACCGCACCACCGAGGTGGCGCGTGCGGTCGATAGCTCCCAGTTGGTTGCAAACCGGCCCTGGCCCGACGGGGGCTCAGAATCGGTGTGGCCATCCACACGGATCACCCAGTTGATCTCGCTGGGGATGGCGGCCTCAAGTTCGATGATCGCGTTCGCCAGCTGCGACAGTTCGCTGGTCCCGCCCGAGCTGACGTCCGCCGAGCCCGATGAGAAGAGCACCTCGGATTGGAAGACGAACCGGTCGCCTTCGACGCGAATGTCAGAGCGCTGCGAGAGGATTTGCCGCAGCCGGCCAAAGAAATCGGACCGGTAGCGCGACAGTTCCTGCACGCGTTGGGCGAGGGCAACATTGAGCCGGCGGCCAAGGTCGGCGATGCGGGTTTGGCTTTCGCGGTCGCGGGTTTCTGAGGCGTCTAGCGCGTCTTCCAGCGCGCCGATCTGCCGGCGCAGCGCGGAAATTTGCTGGTTGAGCAGTTCGACCTGATTGAGCGCTTCGCGCGAGATCGCCTGCTCGGCGTCGATCTCTTGCTCAAGGCCCGCGATGATGGAGGGGCTATCATCCTCCTCGACGGGCCGGTCGAGAATGCCGCGCAGCCGGTCTTGCTCGGCGCGGGCGGTCTCAAGGTTGGTGGTCAACGTCGAAATGCGGCTCTGCAGCTCTTGGCCGGTGGCGCGCTCAAGAGCCAGGAGTTCGGTGAGCTCTGCGATCTGTTGGTTGAGCCGGTTGAGGACGGTGTCGCGCCCGGTGATCTCCTGGCTGAGGAAAAACTGCGCCAGCATGAAGATCGACAGCAGGAAGATGATGACGAGCAGCAGCGTCGCCATGGCGTCGACAAAGCCCGGCCAATAGTCGACCGCTGCGGATCGGCGACGCGCGCGGGACAGAGCCATCGGCGCCTACTCCCCCGGCTCGGGATCTGGGCGCTGCCGCAGGCCGTCGCGGTCGCGCTGGTCCAGCCCATCGGTCACGCGCTCCATCACCCGAGCGAGCCGTCGGTTCTGGTCACCTTGATCTTCCACCCAGTCCCGCAGCAATTGCTGCTCGGCGCGCATGTGTTGCACAAGCGACTGGACGCCGTTTGCCAGATTGTCGAGCGATTGCTGGATGGTCTGCTGTGAGCCAGCGGTGGTGCTGCTCTCGCCGCCCTCCTGGCTGAGACGGGCCTGCGACGCGGCGAGTTGGTTCTGGGCGGCGACTTGCCGGGTCAGCCGGTCGACTGAACGCTCCAGGGAGGTGAGGGCGGTTTCGGTGGCGCCGCCGGACGCAGCCCCCGAAACATC
>JAHCMG010000147.1 GCA_019192585.1 Devosiaceae bacterium MH13 | reverse complement strand
AAAGACAGCATCCACGATCACCGCATGGCCAGCTTCAAGCGCGGTTTTCGCCCGGCGCCCCAGCGTCTCGTAGACTTCGTTGGTCGCGCTCGCGGTGTAGGCGCTGGCGTCGAGATGGGTTTCCGGCGCGACGCCCGCCATCGCCTTACGCACAACGTCAGAGCGCAGGACCACCGCGCCGGGCGTCCCGCCCAGGCCCGGCGCCAGCGCCCGTGCGACGGCCGACTTGCCCGTACCCGACAGGCCGCCAATCACGGTGAGCGAAACGTCCCGCGGCTCAAGCACATCAAGCGCATAGTCAAAGAACAGCCGCGCCTCAGCTTCGAGCGCCTTGGCCGCGTCGCCAGACAGGTGACCGGCGGTCATCGCCGAGATCTTCGCCCGCAGCCCGGCACGCACGGACAGATAGAGCGGCAGGGCGCGCAGCCCATCAAAGTCCCGGCCGGACTTTGTGTGCGAGAGGAAATGGTTGAGCGCGTGGTTCGCCAGACCTCGGTGGCCCGCCTCATCGAGGTTCATGAGGAGGAACGCCAGATCGTACAGAACGTCGCCGGTGGCGATGCGATCGTCGAACTCGATGGCATCGAACAGGCGCACGCCCTGCTTGAGCTTCACGATGTTCCGAAGATGCAGGTCACCATGGCACCGGCGGACGCGCTGGTCTTCGCCGCGCTTGAGAACCAGGCTTTCCAAGTCGGCAAGCGCGGCCTGGCTGCGGGAGCGCAACTCTTCCGCCTTGACGCGCGGAAACAGGCGCTGCGCCTCATGGAAGCTTTGATCGTTTTGCTCAATGTAGCTGGCAAGGTCCGACAACCAATCGCCGGCCCGGCGCTCTGGCGCACGGGCCTGAAAGGCGATGATGGCGTCAACGGCGCTCTCGATATCCTCCGGTGACAGCCGGCCGGCCGCAGCCAGCCGATCAAAGGTGCAGCCGCGATCGAAGCGGTGCATCTCGACCGCCCATTCGATGGGTTCGCCCCCGCCATTAATGGTCAAACGCCCCGTCCGCGACCGCGTGATCGCGATCGTGTCGATATAGATCTCCGGCGCGGTGGGCCGCCCGATGGTGATCTCCGATTTGCACGCTTCTTCGCGCCGCGCGAGCGTCGACAGATCCATGAACGGGAAGCAGACCGCGCGCTTGATCTTGTAGGCTTTCGTGCCCGCCAGAAAGACGATGGCGCCATGGGTATCGACACGCTCCACCTGCTCCAGCAGTGGATCGAGCCCATGGCTCGCTGGGTTCTCCAGAAAGGCGATAACGGCGCTTTGGTCTCCAACAACATGGGTTGCCCGTTCGCGCGCCCGGTTATCGGGCGTGCGGCGCAGTGGGCCATCCGCTTGGTCCTCAAGCGCCGGCGCCTTCTCATCAAGGGCATTCATCGCTGTCATGATGGCCGGCTCCTTATGTCCAGCCAGGCACCACACTATGGGTGGAGCCAAACGCCTTCGGGCGTGCAGGTGCGGCCTGTCCCAGCGCAAAATATGGCGGCGGGCAGGTCTCCAGCACCATCTTTTGTCGCAAGTTTTGCGCCCCGTTTGCAGTCGCAACAACACGCATAGCCCAGCAATCCTGGGGTAGAGCGCACAAATCGGTTTCAGGTCTCGCGCGAAAGCGACCCGGCGTCGAACCCATCAAGGACGAGTTTGCACTCGACGATCTCTGGCTCATTGTGGTCGCGCTTCAGTGAGAAACCAAGCGCCTGACACATGGACAGCATGGTCGTGTTCTCTGCCAGGACCTGGCCCTCAATGCGCTTGAAGCGCTCCGCTTGGCCGTACTCGATAACGAGTTTCATCAACAGCCAGCCTAGGCCCTGGCCTTTCAGATCCGACCGCAACAGGATGGCGTACTCGCCGGCCTCGCGCTCGGGGTCGGCGTGCAAGCGGACAACGCCGATCAACTCGCCGCTGCCATCAAAGGCACCAAACGCCATGTCGCGGGCATAGTCGATCTGGGTCAGCCGGGCGATGAACTTGTGCGAGAAATCGCGCACATAGCTGAAGAAGCGCAGCCGAAGGTCCTCGCGGTCCGTCTTGGCGAAAAAGTCCCGAAACGCGGGCTCATCTTCGGCGCGGACCGGCCGCACGAACACCTGGCTGCCGTCTTTCAGGCCCAAGCGCCGCTCCCAGTTGCGCGGGTAGGGCCGGATGGTGAAGCGGGGGTTGGTGTCGAACGTCGCATCACCCACCGCCCCGCGTTCCACTTGCATGCGTGCATCGAGCACCATGATGCCAGACGCGGTGACCAGCACCGGATTGAGATCGAGCCGGCGCAATTGCGGCACGTCGGCGGACAGTTGCGAGAGCCGAACCAGCCCGTCGGCCACCGCGTCCTCATCGAGAGGGCTGTGCCCGCGATGGCCTTTAAGAAGTCGCGCGACACGCGTGCGCTCGATCATCTGGTGGGCGAGGCGCATATCCAGGGGCGGCAGATCGAGGGTGGTATCGCCGATCGCCTCCACCGCGACGCCGCCGCGCCCGAAAACGATCACCGGGCCAAAAACGGGGTCGTCTGCAAGGCCGAGGATCAGTTCGAGGCCACCCGACGTATCGATCATCGGTTGGACGGTGACCCCTTCGATGCGGGTGTTCGGCGTGCGGGCCTTGACGCGCTCAAACAGGCCATCGGTTGCTGCGGCAACATGCTCAGGGTGGGCGAGGTCCAGCACCACGCCGCCAACATCGGACTTATGGGGCAGGTCCGGGGAGTCGATCTTCACCGCCACTGCCCGATGGGCGCCCAGCAAAGTGTCCGCCGCCTGCCGGGCTGCCTCGGCATCGGCGGCGCGGATCGGGGCCGCGTGGGCAATGCCATAGGTCGCCAGCACGTCGGCAACCTCTGTCGGGTTGAGCCAGGTGCGGTCTTGCTCAATGGCCCCATCGCAGATGCTGCGGACGCGCGCGACATCGGCGCTTGCGAGATCCTGCGGCAGGGCAGGCGGCGTCTCCGACAGTTCCCGCTGCGCCGAGGCGTAGCGCGAGATATCGAGAAAGCCGCGCACAGCATCGCCAGGCGTCCGAAAGCGCGCGACATTGCCTTCGTCAAACGCGGCCAAGGCATCGGGGTCACGCTCCAGCCAGGAAACCAGAACCGGCTTCGGCCGCGACCGATCCTTGGTCTTGCGGGCGATCAGGTCTGCCAGGCGTTTGGCTTGCTCCACGCCGCCGCTGAGCCGGTTAGGGCTGTAGGCCACAAGCACCGCATCATTCTGCGGGTCATCGATGAGCGCTTCGATCACCGTGTCATGGTGCTCGAGCGGCAAGGCAGTATCGAGATCGAGCGGCATGGTGCCCGACCAATGCAGCGGCGCGAACGGCTGGATGCTCGCCAGTGCCTCATCGCCCAGGCCCGCCAGCGTGCCGCCATGGTCGAGCAGGCGGTCAGCAGCGAGGATGCCGATGCCGCCATCATTGGTGACGATGGCGAGCCGCTTCCCAGTTTCCGACGGCCGCTTGAGGCGCACCAGCGCCTCGGCGGCATCGAACAGGCCATCGAGATCGTGGACGCGCAAAAGCCCGGCCCGCTGGATCGCGGCGTCGTAAGCCGCGTCCTCTGTGGCGAGGAGCGCCGAGTGCGTTGCGAGCTTCCTTTCGGGTTTGCGGTGGCGGCCGGACTTTAAGATCACCACCGGCTTCACCTTCGCGGCAGCGCGAGCGGCGGAGTAAAACCGCCTGGGGTCACCGATGGTTTCGACGCACACCAAAATGGCCCGCGTCCGCACATCATAGGCGAGGTGGTCGAGCAGATCGTCGAGATCGACATCGGAGGCGTCGCCAAGCGAAATCGCCTTGGAAAAGCCCACCTTGACCGCGTTGCCCCAATCGAGAACGGCGTTCATGATCGCGCCCGACTGCGCGATAAGGCCCAGCGTGCCGGGCTGCGGTGGGGCGACCGCAAGGGTGGCGTTGAGGCCGCTGGCGGCCGCCCAAAGTCCTTGGGATTCAGGGCCAAGGATGCGCAGATCCGAGCCCTTGGCCGCCGCCCGCATAGCGCGGCGCAGCGCCCCCCTGTCGCCACCCGAACAGCCGGATACGACAACAGCGGAACGGACGCCGGCGAGCTTCGCTTCGGCGATCAAGCCGGGCACGCTTTCGGGCGGTGTCGCGATGATGGCGAGGTCGGGCACAGCGTGGAGCGCGTTGAGAGCCGGAACGCATGGGTGCCCCAGAACATCGCTATGGTTGGGGTTCACAAAGGATAGCCGGCGCCCGCCGGGCTCGGCCAGCAGGTTCTCCGCGAACGCGCGCCCTACGCTGCCCGCGCGCGGGCTTGCGCCGATGAGGGCAACATGCTGCGCGCCGAAAAACGCATCGAGATTGTGAAGCGACATCTGATCATCCTTTGCGGAGAATCAGGCATTTCCCCCTACACATCAGTCCATAATGCTGCACTGCGGCAGGAACATGACAAGTCATATTGCATTGCACAATAGTACAGGTGTGGCTGAGGCCGGGGAACGGCCTTGTTATGCCTGGTTTCGCGGCGTCCCTTCACTCATGCGCGCTTTGGTCATCGCATCGATGGCCCTTCGTACTTGGGCCAAAAGCGGCTCGGAATCCGTCCAGCGGCGGCCATAGTCGAGGTTAAAGGCGTAGTCGAAACCTTCGCTGTTGTCGCCGGTCGCGTGCTGCAAAAGTGTCTCAAGCTTGTCGAGGCCCTTCATCAAGCGCCCTTCAGGCGTTTCGGGCTGATCATAGGCGTCATAGACCGCGCTGATCCGTTCGCGATCACTTGGGCCGAGAAGAGCGCCAAGGCTTGCCACGGCTTGTCGCTCCGCATCCTGACGCTGTCCCTGATCGCCCGATTGTTCGGTGGCGGGCACGTCCCCGGTGACGGCTTCTCCGAGATCATGGAGCAGGGCGAGTTTCAGCAGCTTTTCAATATTGTAGCCCTCAAGATGAGGCTCGAGCGCGATGACCCAGAGCGCCAACCGCCAGCTATGCTCCGCCGTGCTCTCCTGCCTGCCGCCATCGGTCGTGCTCGATCGCACCGTGTCTTTAAGGGCGCCGGCGGCCGTTAAAAACCCGAGGATCGCGGTGATGCGTTCATCGGGCATCGGCGGGCCCTCTGTCGCCGGCGCTCGAGTGCCATTGCGGACGGTAGCCAGCGCGCAGCGCGTGGAGCATGGCCGGTGGCGTCAACAGGTCAACGCTTGCGTTTGAGGGGACATCGCCCGCTGGCGTATAGCCAGAAAACGACCAGTCCAGCGGCCCATCGGGCCCCAGAGCAAGGATGCGGTCTCCCACGCGAACAATCGCGCCTTTGGGCAGATCATCGAGCCGGGCCTTGGGTTTGTTCGCTTCTAGTCGCTCCGTGTGAAGCACCAAATCCATCGCATCGGCGCTCGGCACAGCGGGCCAGCCGTAAGCCGAGGCACCACCGCCAAACAGCGTCTGCGCGAAGGCCTTGGCGGCCGACCGCCGACACTCAAAACACGGTCGATGACCGGCAGCGAGGGCCGTCACCTCATCGAGAAAGAACAGTTCGGTGTAGCCTTCGCTCCAAACGGTGCGCTGGCGCCCTTTGAAGGAGAGCACGCAGCAAATCCAGCGGCGGCTAGCCCAGCGCCGTTTCGGCGGCAGCGTGGCATCGGCGGTGTGAAAGCGGCCGCCACGATTGCCGAACATCTCACCGCGCGCGGCAATGGCATGCAGGCCCCCATCGGGATGGACACGGTTCTGGATCGGCATCTCGGTTCTCACACAAGCGTGACTATGCGCCAGCGCAGTTTGATCAAACTAAGCCGCAATTGGCGCGTAAATACCACAGTGTGATGGCCTCTCCTGCCACCCGTTACCAGACCCAAGACGAGCTTTGCCCATGCCCCGCGATTTCAAGCCCCGCAAATCCACACCCCAACAGTTTGCCCCGCAAGATACCCAGGCCGAAAACACCTTCAACCGGCGTCAGCTCCTCAAAGGCACGGCGGCAGGCGCGGTGACCGTTGGGATCGCGAGCGCTGTGGGATCGCTGGCGCTCGGGCCAACGCCCGCCCACGCGTCGACGACCCTGTCTTTCAACGGCTGGCAAAGCTGGACCTTCAACGGCATCCCCGCGACCCGCTTCGCGCCCTCCGGCAGCAGCCTCTCTTTGACAGCTGAGGGCTCGTCCTCGGTGCTCTATGGGGTGGTGCCGACCGCTGCGCGCCGCGCGGCTTCGGCCAGCTGGCAATGGCAGGTTTCGCAAGGCGTCGGGCCAACTGATCTCGCGCGGCGCGGCGGCGATGACCGCGCGCTTGCGCTCTACTTCGTGTTCGTCAGCGCCGAAACCGCCGCGCGGTTTGGCGACCAAACCCCGGCCCTTTCTCGCCTTCTGGGCATGCGCGATGGCCGCACGCTGATTTACGTGTGGGGCGGCAATGCCGGGCGTGGGACCATCCTCAACAGCCCCTATCTGCGCTCGCGCGGCAAAACGGTTGTGTTGCGGCCGGCGGGAACCGGCGGCTGGACCAGTGAGCGGGTCGATCTTGCATCGGACTATTCGCGCGCCTTTGGCGGCGGCAAAGACACGCTGATCGCCGTCGCGGTCTCTTCGGATTCCGACGATACCAGCGGCGTCAATCAAGCGGCGATCCGCAACATCACGCTCGCTTAAAAGGCGCGCGTAGGGCCGCATTCGACAGCAGGCCTCAGCCCGGCTAGGCTCTCCCCTGGGAACGCACTGAGGGGACGACCATGCGTGTGAAACAAGAGGCACTCGGCGCCGATAAGCCGAAGCCGCAAGGCGACAATTCAAGCGGCAAGAAGCCGCTGCCGATGCCTGGCGGCGGCAACAAGGACAAGCAGAAGTAGCGAGCGCGCGTCGCGGCGCCTGGCCTAGCTGGTGCCCGCTTCAAAGCCTTCTGGCAGGTAGATATTATCGGCATTGAGCTGGTCAACCGCCGTGCGCCCACACAGGGCCATGGTGGTATCGAGCTCCTTGTGGATGATCTCAAGCGCCTTGGTCACGCCGTCTTTGCCCATCGCGCCAAGACCGTACAGAAACGCGCGGCCGATATAGGTGCCCTTTGCGCCGAGCGCGAGGGCTTTGAGCACATCCTGACCTGAGCGGATGCCGCCATCCATATGGATCTCAACGTCCGCCCCCACTGCATCAACGATGACGGGCAACATGCGGATCGATGAAAAGGCCCCATCGAGCTGGCGCCCGCCGTGGTTGGAAACGATGATGGCATCCGCGCCCGTTTTGACGGCGAGTTTCGCATCTTCAGGGTCAAGAATGCCTTTGATGATCAGCGGGCCGTCCCAGCGCTCTTTGACCCACTCGACATCGTCCCAGGTGAGCGACTGATCGAACTGGCTCGCCGTCCATTCGGACAGCGAAGACATATCGTCCACGCCGGACACATGTCCCACAATGTTCCGGAACTCGCGGCGATCGGTGAACAGCATGTTCCAACACCAGGTGGGCTTGGTCATCATGTTCAACACGTTGGGGATGGTCAGCTTGGGCGGCGCTGACAGGCCGTTGCGAATATCCTTGTGGCGTTGCCCGAGAACCTGAAGGTCAAGCGTCAGAACCAGCGCTGAGCAGCCGGCATCTTTGGCGCGCTGGATGAGGCGGGCCATGAAATCCCGATCCCGCATCATATAGAGCTGAAACCAAAACGGCTTCTTGAGCACCGACGCAACGTCTTCGATCGAACAAATACTCATGGTCGACAGCGTGAAGGGTACACCGAACTCCTCGCACGCACGTGCCGCCAGCATCTCACCGTCCGCATATTGCATGCCGGTCAGCCCGGTCGGTGCGCACGCGACGGGCATCGACACATCTTGGCCGATCATCTGGGTGGCGGTGGTCCGCCCCTCCATGTTGACGGCAACGCGCTGGCGCAGGCGGATGAGCTCGAAATCATCCTCATTGTCGTCATAGGTCTGTTCCGTCCACGAGCCGGAATCCGCGTAATCGTAGAACATGCGCGGCACCCGCCGCTCGGCCAAGGATTGCAGATCGTGGATGGTGGTGATGGTCATGGCCGGTCTTTCGTCTGGTGATCTTCACGTCAGTGCGATGGCTGTTGGCGGTCAGAGCGCCGCAGCGCCTGGCGCAACGCGGCGGTTTCCTCCCGCGCGGCATCCACCGAAAGCCGATTGGACGCTGATTGTATATAGTCGATATGCCGTTCGGCGGCGGCGCGGGCGGCGTCCGGCTTGCCGGAGCGGATCGCCTCGATCAAATCAAGGTGCTGGCCCAAGAGCGCCCGCCGCTCACCCGGCTGGGCATAGATCCGCTGCCGGTTGGCGAACACATCATCTTCGAGAAGGCGGTAGCACGCGCGCAGAGCGTGCAGGAAAACCAGGTTGTGCGCCGCCTCGACGATTGTGGTGTGAAGCTCGATATCGAGCGCCCGCTCGCGCGCCTCATCTTCAGCATCATGGGCCGCCTGCATGGCGACGCCCAGCGCTTCGAGCGCATCAAGGTCTGTTTGGGTGGCGCGGCTCGCCGCCATAGCCGCCATGTCCGCCTCCACCACGCGGCGAAACTCCATATAGTCGGCCATGCCGCGCTTTGAGGCGCGCATCATGCGCGCGACGGGTGCGGAGAACACGCTGCCGATGACGTCGGCCACATAGGTGCCTTCGCCGTGGCGCACGTCGATCAGCCCGTCCGCTTCAAGGCGCACCAGCGCGTCGCGGAGGATTGGGCGCGAGACCTCAAGGTCGGTAGCCAGCTGACGCTCGGCGGGAAGGCGCGCGCCTGGTCGCAGGACGCCGTCCAAGATCAAGGACTGGAAGCGTTCGACCACCGTGTCGGCGGTTTTTTTCTGAACGATAGGCTTGAACACCCACCATCTCCTGCCCGCCATGGCCACGCGCGCCAGGCGAGCGCCGGCAACTTGTCATGGGCTCTTTGGGTTCTGTTTGTTGGGTCACCGTGGCGCAGCGGGCAGCCGTGGTCAACATTTCTGACCGTCCGGCAGGATGCGTATGAACGCTGCGTCAGAAGCTTTGGCTGGCCAGATAGGCGATCAGATCGTCCACCTGATCGGGCCGTAGGCGCTGCGCCGGCATCGGGCTACGGCCACCAACAAAGCCCCCGGGATCGGCGATATAGGTGCGCAGAAGGTCGCCGTTCCACACGTCGCCTTGCCGTGCTTGCAGGCCTTCTGAGAAGCGGTAGCCCTCAACGGACGCGACCTGCCGGCCGAAAAGGCCCGACAGGTGCGGCCCAACACCGTGCTGAGCGCCGGAGCCGACCTGATGGCAGGCAGCGCAGCGCCGGAACTGGGATTCCCCTTCGGCGATCGTCCCCTCGGCATAGGCGGTAGGCGTGCCAGCAAGCAGCGGCAGCGCAACAAGCGCCGCGCTCACCAACCCAAGGGTGCGTGTCAAAATTCGGAACATCGCAGTGCCGCCAGCCGTCCGTGCCATCGCTCAAGCTTCGGTGACCAATATGGCCTGCCGATGACAGCTCTCGTCAAGCGCAATGACGCTCTGCGTTCACTCCGCGGCGGAGCGCAGGTCCTGGCTGACCGGATTGAGAATCGGGTCGAGCCCTTTGTCCCAATAAGGCGAGGGGCCGTAGAGGCTGGCCATGTAATCGATGAAAACACGGACCTTCGCAGGCAGGAAACGCCGGGTCGGATAGACCGAAAACAGGCCGACGCCGCGCGTGGCGCGGTAGCGTGGCAAGACAATCTGCAGTTTGCCCGACGATAGCTCTGGCCCGACATCCCAGGTAGAGCGCAGCGCAATACCGATGCCGGCCATAACGGCTTCGCGGATCACCTCATTGGAATTGGTGATGATGGCGCTGCTTGGTTTTAGCGTGACCGGGTCGCCTGACCCATCTTCAAGCCGCCAACTCTCTTGGGCTTGCGTCGACAGAAGCGCGTGCTCTTTGAGCGCTTCAACGCTCTCCGGTGTGCCATGCTTGGCGAGGTACTCAGGGGTCGCGCACAGGACCCGATGGATCGGCGCGAGCTTCCGCGCCACCAGGGTCGAATCGTTCAGCTCCGCAATCCGCAGCGCGACGTCGAACCCCTCGCCCACAAGATCCACGAAATCATCCGACAGCTCCAGCTGCAGCGTCAGGTCCTGATGCTCGGCCATGAAGGCGGCGAGATGGGGGGCGACATGGATACGGCCGAAGCTCGTTGGGGCTGAGATCTTGAGGACGCCGGACGCAAGCGCTGACCGGCGGGTCACAAAGCTTTCCGCCTCTTCAACGCTGGCGAGGATCGCAACCACGCGCTCGTAGAAGCCCTTGCCGGCTTCCGTCAGTGCGATCTGGCGCGTTGTCCGTTGAAGGAGCCGCGTGCCCAGCCGATCTTCCAGCCGCCTTAGGCGCTTGGAAACGACCGCAGGCGACAAAGACATGTCCCGCGCGGCGGCCGACATGCTGCCGGCGCCAACGACGCGGGCGAAGATTTCGAGGTCAAGAAAATTGCTCAAAGCGGCGGCCTCGCGTTGGGATGACGTGCGGCCAAGCTCTGCGCTTGCTGATGACGCTGGCACCTACGGTCCGATGTGTTTGCAACACCAACCGTACAATGGAGCGCCGAGTGTATGCCCGCTTTCATCAATCGGCTCCTTAATCCGCGATTAGCATGCGGATTCTCGTATATAAGAAACTACTTACATCAAAATGGCAAGTAAGCCCTACGAAAGTAAGTGGTCAAAAATGTTGACCAATCGGCGCGGGTGGCCCTACAAGGCGGCCGATGGCCAATTCTGTTTGGCGGTCATGCAATTCGGGAATGTACGTCGCGGCGGCCCAATCGGATGCATCCGCCGGGCGCCGAGGCGCCAGCCCGGCTTGTCAGAAGTAGTCAGCGAGGCCGCATGAACCTGTCCGATTGCCATAACTTTCAACAGTTCCGGAAACTCGCCAAGCGTCGGCTGCCGAGCCCGATCTTTCACTACATCGATGGCGCGGCCGACGATGAAGTGACCTACCGGCGCAACACATCGGCCTATGACAGCGTAGACCTGGTGCCGAACGTGCTGCGCGGCGTCGAGGACGTCGACATGTCCGTCGAAGTGATGGGCCAGAAGCTCGATATGCCGGTCTATTGCGCGCCGACAGCCCTACAACGCCTTTTCCACCATGAGGGTGAGCGCGCTGTGGCGCGGGCCGCGACCAAGCATGGCACCATGTTTGGTGTCTCATCGCTGGCCACGGTGGCTGTCGAAGAGATCGAGAAACTCGCCCCCGGCCCGAAAATGTTTCAGTTCTACTTCCACAAGGATCGTGGGCTGAACGATGCGCTGCTCGAGCGTGCCAAGGCCGCCAACTTCAACGTCATGGCGCTGACGGTCGACACCATCACCGGCGGCAACCGCGAGCGGGACCTGCGCACCGGCTTCACCGCCCCGCCGCGGCTCACGCCGGCGTCGCTGCTCAGCTTTGCGATGCACCCCAGCTGGGCGATGAACTTCCTCTTGAGCGAGAAGTTCGACATGCCCCATCTGTCCGGGCACGTGTCGGCGGGGACCAACATCGCGGTCTCGGTGGGCGAGTACTTCTCCACGATGCTCGACCAGTCGATGAACTGGAAAGACGCCGAAGAATTGTGCGCCAAATGGGGCGGCCAGTTCGCGCTCAAGGGTATCATGAGCGTTGAAGACGCCAAGCGTGCCGTGGATATCGGCTGCACCGGCATCATGGTCTCCAACCATGGCGGCCGGCAGCTCGATGGCTCCCGCGCACCCTTCGATCAGCTGGCCGAAATCTGCGATGCGGTGGGCGATAAGATCGATGTGATCTGCGAAGGCGGCATCCAGCGCGGCACACATGTTTTGAAGGCGCTGTCGGTCGGCGCCAAGGCCTGTTCCGGCGGACGACTGTATTTGTACGCCCTTGCGGCGGCCGGCCAAGCAGGCGTTGAAAAGGCATTGGGCAACCTGCGCACCGAGATCGAGCGGGACATGAAGCTGATGGGCGCCACCGCGCTCGACCAGTTGGGCAGGGACAATCTGCGGTATCGAAACGCCGCATAGAGCGCCAGCCGATGCGCGGCGCGGGCCTGGGAGGGCCGAACGGAACCGGGAGCTGACACATGGACGCTTTGGTCTCATCCGTCACGAGTGCCGATCTGATCGACCAGCTTCGCCAGATCGCCGGTAGCGCGCACGTCATCACCAATGCCAAGTCGATGCGGCGGTTCAGCAAAGGCTACCGTTCGGGCGAGGGCGAGGCGATCGCGGTCGTCCGGCCCGGGACATTGCTCGAAAAATGGAAGGTGCTGCAGGCCTGTGTCGCCGCCGACAGGATCGTCGTGTTCCAGGCCGCCAACACTGGCCTCACGGCGGGCTCCACCCCCTATGGCACCTATGACCGTGATGTCGTCATCGTGAACACGATGCGCATCGATGGGATCCAGCTGATCGACGATGGCAAGCAGGTTGTCAGCTTGCCCGGCGCAACGCTGTTCCAGCTCGAAAAGGCGCTGCAAAAGATCGGCCGGCTGCCGCACTCGGTCATCGGCTCATCGTCCATCGGCGCATCAGTGGTCGGCGGTGTGTGCAACAATTCCGGCGGCTCACTGATTGAGCGCGGGCCGGCCTACACCGAACTGTCCTTGTACGCGCAGATCGACGGGGCAGGGCAGCTTCAGCTGGTCAATCACTTGGGCATCGCGCTGGGCGATGACCCGGAGACCATCCTCACCCGCCTTCAGAACGGCGATTATTCGGAGGCCGATCTCGAAGAGACCAACGCCAGTGCGTCGGATACCGACTATATCCACCGCATACGAGACATCGAGGCCGATACGCCCTCGCGCTACAATGCGGACCCCGGCCGGCTGTTCGAGGCCTCTGGCTGCGCGGGCAAACTCGCGGTCTTTGCGGTGCGGCTCGACACATTTCCAAAATATGCGCGCGAGCAGGTCTTCTACCTCGGCACGAACGACACCAGGGTCCTGACAAAGCTGCGCCGCGACCTGTTGCCGACGCTCAAAACGCTGCCGGTCTCTACCGAGTATATGCACGCCGAATGCTACGATATTTCAAAGCGGTACGGCAAAGACACGCTTGTGATGATCGACAAGCTCGGCACCGACCGGCTGCCGACCATCTTTGCGCTGAAGGGCTGGCTCGACGCGCGGCTCAACAAGGTGCCGCTGCTGCCGCGCAACCTGATCGATCGGGTGATGCAGGGGCTTTCGGCACTCTGGCCCAATGTCCTGCCGCCAAGGCTCGAAGCCTACCGGGCGCGTTTCGAGCACTACATGATCATCAAGGCCCATGATGACGGCATCGAAGAGATCGAGGCCTACCTGTCTAAAACCTTTGATGGGCAGACCGCCGACTGGTTCGCCTGCGAACCGCGCGAGGGCAAAATCGCCGGGCTGCACCGTTTCGCGGCCGCCGGCGCTGCGGTGCGCTACATGGCCGTGAACGAGGGTCGGGTCTCCGACATTCTCGCGCTCGACATCGCCCTGCGGCGCAACGACGAAGACTGGTTCGAGGTCCTGCCGCCGGAGATCGAAGAAGCCTTGGAGCACAAGCTCTACTATGGCCACTTCTTCTGCCACGTGATGCACCAGGATTATGTGGTCAAAGCCGGCTATGATGCCGAGGAGGTGAAAGCAAAGATGATTGAAATCATCGAGCAGCGCGGCGCAAAATTCCCCTCAGAGCACAATGTCGGGCACATGTACCGGGCCGAGGAGGTTCACGCGGATTTCTTCAAGCAGTGTGATCCGACCAACAGCCTCAACCCGGGGCTTGGGAAGATGTCAAAGAACAAGCACTACGCCTGAGCGCTGGATCCAAGCCTCAAAAGGACCGCCAATCGGCAGGCTCATAGGGAGCCGCCGCCAGCGCCATACAGCCCGCAAGGCTGCCGCCGAACGGCGCTTGCGAATAAGTCAGCCACGCCCCGCTCGCCTTAAGCCGCTGTTCCAGACCCGGCTGATCGCTGTGCGCGATCACAATGGTCTTGGGCAGGCTCGACCGCACAAATGTCCCGTCTGCGTTTGCGATGGCGCTCATGATCTGCCCCTCGCTCGCTGCCGGCGGGAAGACGACGATCAGCAGACCATCCTCGTTCTGGCCGCCCTGCGCCATCCACAAAACCAAGCTCATCGCGAGGAGGGTCGCGACCGTAAAGGCGGTTAACAGGGCGGGGGTCGATGGCATAACAAGGAGACCATGGCGGAAAACAAATCAGTCCTGCAAGAGGTTGATGACGAGGCGCGCAACCAGGCCAAGGCTTTGGTCCGCACGGCCCGCCACGGCGCGCTCGCGCATCTGCACAAGGCGTCCGGCACGCCACATGTCAGCCGCGTTGGCGTGGCAACCGCGCCTGACGGCGCGCCGACGATTTTGATCTCGCAGCTCTCGCCGCACTATGAGGGGCTGATGGGGCAGCCGCGCTGCTCGCTCCTTCTCGGTGAGCCTGGCAAGGGCGACCCGCTGGCGCATCCGCGCATCACGGTGATGGCACAGGCGCGCCGCGTGACCGATGAAGCGGAGCGGCAAATGATGCGCGGCCGCTATCTCGCCCGTCACCCCAAAGCAGCGCTCTATGTCGATTTCGCGGATTTCGCATTTTGGGTACTCGCGCCAACCGGCGCCGCACTCAATGGCGGTTATGGCAAGGCCTATACGCTCGAGGCGGATGACCTGCGCAGCCCCGTGGCTGGTGGGCTCGCTGAGATCGAGCCCGGCGCCGTTGCGCATATGAATGCAGACCACAAAGACGCGCTGGACCTTTATGCAGGCCAAGCCTTGGCCGACCCGGGCACCGGCTGGTCGGCGGTCTCGCTCGACGCCGAAGGCCTCGACTTGATGCGCAACGAACAGCTGGTCCGGGTGCGGTTCCCCAAACCGCTAACCACAGCCGAAGCCTTGCGCGGAACGCTCGCGGCGATGGCCAAATCTATACGCGGCAACGCCCAAGCGGGCTAGGCCGCAAACAAAAAGGCGGCCCCGATGGGACCGCCTTTCAAATCTGTTGCCTTGGTTGGCGCGCCCTTAAAGCACGACCACCCGTGCACCAATCCGCACACGCTCATAGAGATCTTCAACATCCTCGTTGCGCATCCGGATGCAGCCCGATGACATGGACTGACCGATGGTCCATGGCTCATTGGTGCCATGGATGCGGTACAGCGTGTCGCGCCCCCCTTCATAGAGGTACAGAGCCCGCGCGCCGAGGGGGTTGTCGAGACCGCCAGGCATGCCGTGGCGCCATTCTTCAAGCTCTGGCTGCCGTTGGATCATCGCAGCGGGCGGCGTCCAGGTCGGCCACTCGGCCTTGCGGCGAATGGTGGCGGTGCCGGACCAGCCAAAGCCAGCGCGACCCACGCCCACGCCATAGCGGCGGGCCTGGCCGTTGGCCTCCACCAGATAGAGGAAGTGGTTGTGCGGATCGACGATGATGGTGCCAACCGCATGGTGGGTGTTATAGGAGACGACCTGCGGCAGGAACACCGGGTTAAGCTGCTGCGTTAGCCGAACCGACGCCTGCTGCGGCGCTGGCTGGTGCGGCCGAGCGCGATGCACATGCGGCTGGGCTTGGCGCTGCGTGTGCGTCGTGTGCACACGCTGCCGGTGCGCTGGCGCGACAACCACCCGGCCGGCGGGCGTGCGGCGCACGTGGCGCTGATGGTGGTAGCCTGGCTGCAATTGCAAAAGCCAGGGCGACGCGCGCTCCTGGTGAAGCATAACGTAGGGCGAGCCCGACTGGGCATTCGCTTCCACCGCAAACAGGGCGCCTGCGATGCCCATCGCGGCCGCGCCAACCGCCGCCGTGATATTCCACTTTCCAAATTTCATCGTACCTGTCCCCGACTCACAACTCGCTGGGATGCCCACATGGGGCCGTCATCTCAAAAGGCCCCAAAGCCGCAAGGGAATGGTGAACGGTTTGCCGAAACTGCCCGGTTTCGCGGTAAAGCTTCGTTCATGGTGAACGGCGCGCGAAGCAGCGTGGTGAACACCGGCTTAGGCGGCGTGCTTAACCAGCCGTGAACACGCAGCGCCTAGCGCACATAGCCCCGAACATCGGCAATCACACGCGGCAGGACCCGCTGCACATCGGCGATCTGCATGCCCGGCTGCACCTGCGGGTGGTACAGAAGGTTCAGCACATACCGGTCATGAAGCATGAAACGGGTGTGCCGCGAGGCGTCGTTAAACACGCTGTAGGTCAGGCTCGGATCATCGTTCAGCGGCCCCAGGCCCTGAAGGATCTCTTCGACCATGCAGCGGTTGAACAGGAAGTCTCCCTCATCGGATACGATGACCGCCTGCGCCTTCGAAATCCCGCCGCGCCCGGTCAGCACCCGAACCATGCAGCGGCCCCGCACGGTGGCCCGCGACGAATTGTACACATCGTCCTGGATCACCTGCGCATAGTTCGCGCGATCCACGATATAGACGGTGAAATTGGCCTGCAGCGGGCTGTCGACAACGCGAATGTCCAGGCCCCGCACGCTGCGGTTCACGGACCGGACAAAGCTGCGGGTGACAGCGCGGCGATCGATCCGCGCGCGCTGGTCGATATAGACCCGAACGGGGCCGACAAACTTTTTGACCACCTGGGCCCCGCGCCCGTTGTTGGCATACTCAAGGCCGAACACCGTGCGGTAGAAGCCGTTGGCGAGGTCAGCATCGGTGAACCGGTTCTGCGCATAGGTCGGCGCGACCAAGCCCACACACAGGCACAGAGCGCTGAAAATCGCCACGTTTCCGGCGCGCGCTGCTAGGAAGCGATGCATCGCCCTGCTCAGCAACTCGAGGCAACGCGCGATCATCGGCTCATGAAAGTGAAGCGGCATGGCCCGATTTGTGGCCCGTCCCGCGGGGGAGGGCAAGACCTCAGTTTCAAAGCCGCAAGTTAGCCCAACACAGTGTTAACCGACCTTGGTTACGGTTTGCGCTTGAACTGGAGAGGGCCGCTCGGTGGCCCCGCACAAACCGCGTATTGGGAGGGTTAGCCGGTGGGGCAAACTGCACGCAAAGCATTCCGCATCGAGACACAGATGCATGGTCCCCGGCCGACGGCTGCCGCCGCCAGCAAACCATCCGTGGTCAGCAATGCCGACACCGCCAGCGTTCTGGCCGCCATCGCTGAGCTCAAAGAGCTTATCGCCCCGCCCGAAGCGCTCGACGCGAAACAGATCGAAGCCTTCAACCGCGATATGGCGGAAGTGAAGCGCCTCGAAGCTGAGATGGCCGCCATTCGCGCCGCCATCCGCGAAACCAAGACCGAGATCGCCACGCTGCATCATGCCGGTTTTCAGGGCAAAGAGCTTGGCAAGGTCACCGACGAGTTGGATGCGGTGGTGCAAGGCACCGAGCACGCGACCGAGACCATTCTCTCGTCGGCGGAGACCATCGAAGATCGGGTCGGCAACCTCGCCGCCAAACTCGAGGGCGACGATCAGGGCATGGCGAATGATGCCGCCGAAGCGGTGATGGCCATCTTCGAAGCGTGCAACTTCCAGGATATTACCGGTCAGCGGATCACCAAGGTGGTCAAGACGATGCGCTTCATCGAGCAACGCATTGATTCGATGATGGAGATTTGGGGCGGCATGGAGAGCTTTGAGGGCGTCCAGACCCTGGATCTCGGTCCGAAAGGCGACGCGGCCCTCCTGCACGGTCCGGCGTCCGAGGGCGATGTCAATGTCGCAAGCCAGGACGATATCGACGCGCTGTTTGACTAGTTCTTATGCTGCACCGTTTGCGGGGCCCCGGATCGCGCACCGCGCCGTCCGGGGCTTCTTTTGTAAGCACCACCGTTCGCAAAGTACGAACAATGCATCGCGAAGCCGCTATCTACTGATCCGGGCGCCATCGGCCTATCTTCCTCCTCAACGCGCCCGCTCGTTCCGAGCTTTTCAGTGGCGCACCCCATTGAGGAGTTTGAACGATGAGCTTCCGCCCCATTCTGTCCGAATCGCAAGCTACCCCCACCATGGAGGGCGCGGGCGTGCATCTGCACCGCGTCTTTGGCTTTGGCGACACATCGCTGACGGACCCGTTCCTGATGATGGACGATTTCCGCAACGATGATCCGGCGGCCTATGAGAAAGGCTTTCCCTGGCACCCGCACCGCGGCATCGAGACTATCACTTATGTGCTTGATGGCGAGGTGGAGCACGGCGACAGCCTCGGCAATCACGGGCTCTTGGGCCCGGGCTCCGTGCAGTGGATGACCGCCGGCTCGGGCATCATGCACCAGGAGATGCCCCGCGGGAACGCCAAGGGCCAGATGGACGGCTTTCAGCTTTGGGCGAACCTGCCCTCGGCGCTAAAAATGACAACGCCGCGCTATCAGGACATCCAAGGCTCTGACATCGAAGAGATTATAGACGATGACGGCACGCGTGTGAAAATCATCATCGGCAAGTTCTGGGGCAAGAAGGGCCCCGTAGATGGGATCGCCGCGGACCCGCTGTTCCTCGACATCTCGATGCCGCCGAACACGCGCAAGACCTTCCCGGTCGAAACCTATGCGCGCACGTTCGCCTACATCTTTGGCGGGTCGGGCACGTTCCGCGATGCCTCGAACCCGATCGGCGTGAAGGTCGAGAAGGAGTTCAAAGGCGAGGAGCTGCATATCCGCGATCTGTCGGGCAACCGCACGCTGGTGAACTTCGATAGCGGCAATGAGATCGTCGCCAACTCCGGGCCTGAGGGCATGCGCTTTCTGCTGGTCTCTGGCCAGCCGATCAAGGAGCCGGTGGCATGGCATGGCCCGATTGTGATGAATACCAACCAGGAGCTGATCGAAGCCATTCGTGACCTGCGCGAGGGCACGTTCATAAAAGAAAGGCCGGCGGCCTAAATCCTGAAACGAAGAGTGTCATGGCCGGGCTTGACCCGGCCATCCAGCCCTATACCGATGGCTGGACTTGGCACGCGCCGCGAGAGATGGATGGCCGGGTCAAGCCCGGCCATGACGACAGAGAAGCCATGATTCCCCCAAAATACGCCCCTGTTCTCTTCGGCTTCATCCTCTCGGGGCTGATGTCGCTGCTCGTCTCCGGCATCGCCACCTGGCGCGCGGCAGGCATGCCGCCCGAGTTCATCTCGCTGTGGCTATCAGCCTGGCTCAACTCATGGCTCGTGGCGTTCCCGGCCGTTCTGATCGTCGCGCCGATCACCCGCAAGCTTGTTGGCAAGCTGGTGAAGAAAGAGGGCTGACACCCCGACATGCGTCATCCTCGGGCTTGCCCCGAGGATCCAGTCACATGCCAACGCTCCTACCCTGTGTCAGTTGATGTCTGGATCCTCGGGGCAAGCCCGAGGATGACGGTCCACGGAGGTGGCGCCGTCAGTTAAAACGCGCCACAACCGCGGCCATGACCGTCCAACCGCACCGCTGTTTCTGGGTCTCCGAGGACCCGCTTTATGTAACCTACCACGACAATGAGTGGGGATATCCCGTCGGCGATGACCATCGCCTGTTTGAGAAGATCTGCCTTGAAGGTTTCCAGTCTGGCCTGAGCTGGCTGACCATTTTGAAGAAGCGCGAGAACTTTCGCGCCGCGTTCGATGGTTTCGACTTCACCAAGGTCGCGCGGTACACTGAAGACGATGTGCAGCGCTTGCTGGGCGATGCTGGCATCGTGCGCCACCAGGGCAAGATCCGCTCGACCATCAACAATGCCGCCCGCGCGCTAGAGCTTGTCGAGGATGCCGGCTCACTGGCGGCTTTCTTCTGGCGGTACGAGCCACCCGCCGACGAGCGGCCCGCACAAAACACCAAAGAAGCGCTGATGGCGCTGGCGCACACGCCGACCTCGACGCGCCTCTCGAAGGACCTCGAAAAGCGCGGCTGGAGCTTTGTCGGCCCTACCACCTGCTACGCGTTCATGCAGGCCATGGGCCTGGTGAACGACCACGAGGAAGATTGCTTCGTCTACGACAAGGTCGAGCAGGCGCGCCATGCCTTTGTCCGCCCAGTATGATGCCGGGCAGGATTGGGGAGCTGCGCGCGCTGATTCACGAGGCGGCTGCCGAGATAGACGCGATCGGTCCGCTGGCCGAAAGCATTAAATGGGGTCAGCCAAGCTTCACGCCCGCGCGGCCGAACCTTGGTTCCTCGGTGCGGATCGAAGCACGCCAGGACGGCACCCACGCGCTGATGGTCATCTGCACCACCGATCTGGTTGAGCAGTTCAAAGAGCTCTATGCCGACACACTGACGTTCGACGGCAAACGCGCGATCATCGTCCCCGCCGGCCCGCTCCGGCATCGCCAGGCCCTCAAGCACTGCATTCAGCTGGCGCTGACCTATAAGCTGCGTAAGCGGCAGGCCGGTTTATCCGTTTGAGGCCCGGGGCGCGGCCGGAGGACCCCCGAGGATGACGGGGAAGGAAGCGTCAGTCCGTCTGCGCCGCTTGCATCCACCCCCGCACGCGTCTATCCCACGCGCGATCCTGTTCCGCGCGAAGCCGCTTTGATGTCCGAACCCAAAAAACAGAAGAAAAAGAAGCCTCAAAAGGTGAAGGCACGTCTGCCGCGCGGCTTTGTCGATCGCGATGCCGGGGACATTCGCGCGCTCGAGCAGATGACGTCCAAAATCCGCGAGGTCTATGAGCGTTACGGGTTCGATCCTGTCGAGACGCCGCTGTTTGAGTACACCGACACGCTTGGCAAGTTTCTGCCCGACACGGACCGCCCGAACGAGGGCGTTTTCTCGGTGCAGGACGATGATGAGCAGTGGATGAGCCTGCGCTACGATCTCACCGCGCCGCTCGCCCGCTATGTCGCCGAGAACTACGACGCCCTGCCCAAGCCCTATCGCTCCTATCGGGCGGGCTATGTGTTCCGGAACGAAAAGCCGGGGCCGGGCCGTTTCCGCCAGTTCATGCAGTTCGATGCCGACACGGTCGGTGCACCCGGCGTCCAGGCGGACGCCGAGATGTGCATGATGATGGCCGACACGATGGAGGCGCTGGGCATCCCGCGCGGTCAGTACGTGATCCGCGTGAACAACCGGAAAGTGCTCGACGGTGTGATGGAAGCCATCGGCGTTGAGGATGACGCTCAGAAACTGGCCGTTCTGCGGGCGATTGATAAGCTTGATAGGCTCGGCAAAGAAGGGGTCAGGCAACTCCTTGGTGACGGGCGCAAGGATGAAAGCGGTGACTTCACGCCCGGAGCTGGCCTTGATCCTGTCAGGGTAGAGGCGGTCAACGAAGTTCTAAAACGCGTTGATATCCAAGGTATCGTGGACGACGTGCTTTTTCCGCTTGGCATCGATCTCGCTGCAAGGCCAGATTTGGAAGCGAAGCTGGAAGAGTTTCTACCGAGTGCCGTGTTTGTGAACCTCAAGGATATTCCTGAGCGAGTAGACGAGTTTTCAGAAGGTGCTGGACTGGAGACTGAGCAGGTACATGCGCTTCTCGCAGCCCTACGAGAGCCGACGATGAAAGCGTCGGAAACCGACGGTGGGATCGACGAAGAAAGTTATCACTTTGATTACGAGTTAGCTCTCCGAAAACTCGATCGGCTGGTTGGGCACACTCTGAGTGGCGCTGCGGCCATTGAGGAGCTTCGGGCCATGGCATCGCTCTTTAGAGGCGCCGGTTATCGGGACCGAATATCTATAACTGACGAGGTTGTAAGAGGCCTCGAATACTACACGGGACCTGTCTACGAGGCGGAACTTCTCTTCCCCGTGACCAATGAGAAGGGCGAAGAGGTCGTCTTCGGCTCCGTTGGTGGCGGCGGGCGCTACGATGGCCTGGTCTCGCGCTTTCGTGGCGAGGCAGTGCCTGCGACGGGCTTTTCCATCGGTGTCTCACGCCTGATGACGGCGCTCAAAAACCTCGGCAAAATCTCCACCGACACGCCCGAGGGGCCTGTTGTTGTGTGCGTCATGGATCGTGAGATCGATGCGCTCGCCGCGTACCAGAAAATGGTGCAAGAGCTCCGCCAGGCGGGCGTTCGTGCGGAGATGTTCCAGGGCAACCCAAAGCAGTTCGGCAAGCAGCTGCAATATGCCGACCGCCGCAATTCGCCGCTGTGCATCATCCAAGGTTCAGACGAGCGCGAGGCTGGCACCGTTCAGATCAAAGACATGATCGAAGGCAAGCGCGAAGCGGCTGCCATTGAGAGCAATGCCGCGTACAAGGCCGCGCGCCCGGGCCAATATGCCGTGCCTCAGGATCGCCTCATCGAGGAAGTCAAAAAGCGCCTCGCAGAACAGCGTTCTGATTCAGAGACGTAGCGCCATGTCACGCCGCCAGATCACCGAACTGTTGGAAACGTCGGGCTACCTGCCGGTGGAAACGCCGGTTTTGCAGCCCGCCGACGTGTTCCTCGATCTGGCAGGCGAAGACATTCGCGCCCGGCTGTTCACCACCGAGGATGAGGCGGGCCGTGCGCTCTGCCTGCGCCCCGAGCACACGATCCCGATTTGTCGCCACCACATTGCCACTGGCGAGGCAGCGCGCCCCGCCAATTATGGCTATCTCGGTCCCGCCTTTCGCTTCCGCCCCGATGAGAGCGGCGAGTTCTTGCAGGCGGGCATTGAGAGCATTGGCCGCGAGGACAAGCTCGCCGCCGACGCGGAAGTCATGGCTCTGTCGCTGTCGCTTGCAAGCGCCGGGGGGCTCACGGAGCCGTCGATCATCTTGGGCGATGCGTCCATTGTCACCGCGTTTGTTGACGGGCTGGGCTTCAGCCCGCGGGCGCGGCGGCGGCTGAGGCGGGCGCTTGGCTCGCGGGTGCGCATGGAAGCGGCGCTGGCCGAGATCGCCAAACCCGTGGAAGGCAGCGGCGCCGTCACCGTCGCATTGGCAGCCGCAACGCCGGAAGACGCGCAGGCATTGGTTGAAGACATGATGCAGCTTGCCCGCATCCGTCCGGTCGGTGGGCGGACCGCGCAAGAGATCGCCGCGCGGTTCATCGCCAAGGCTGAAAGCGCGGCCGCGCCAGCGCGCGAAGCGGCGCTGACCTGCCTTGAGGCGCTCATCCATTTGCAAGTGCCCGCGCCCGATGCGCCGGGCCTTCTGCAACGGCTTGCCGACGTGGCGGGCCTTGATTTGGGCGCGCCAATCGCGCGCTTTGCCGACCGGCTCGAAGCGATCGCCGATCGCAATCTCAAACCGCAAGCCATGACCTTTTGCGGTTGGGCGGGCGGCCGGCTCGACTATTACACCGGCTTCTCGTTTGAGCTGCGCGCCAGCGAAGATGTCACCACCGCCCCGGCCGCGTCCGGCGGGCGCTTCGATGGCCTGATGGAGCGCTTGGGCGCACCGGGCCGTGTGCCAGCGGTTGGTGCCGCCCTTTGGCTTGATCGCCTGCCGCAGGGGATGGAGCCATGAGCGCGAAAGCGGCCAAGCAATCGGGTGAGGCGCTTGTGTTGGGCGTGCCCTCCAAAGGGCGCTTGCAAGAGGCCACAATCGCCTATTTTGAGCGCGCCGGGCTCAAAATCACCAAGCGCGGCGGCGCACGAGACTATCGCGGCCAGATTGCGGGCCTTGACGGGGTCGACGTGGCGTTCCTTTCCGCCTCGGAGATCGCCAGCGAACTGGCCGCCGGTACCGTGCATATCGGCGTCACCGGCATGGACCTCGTGCACGAGAAGCTGCCGGACCCCGATGGCCAGACGATCACCATCACGCCGCTTGGCTTCGGGCACGCCGATGTTGTTGTCGCGGTGCCGGACAGCTGGATCGACGTGCGGACCATGGATGATCTCGAAGACGTCGCCGCGGGCTTCCGCGCCGTCCACAAGCGTCCGATGCGGCTGGCGACGAAATATGTTCGGCTCGCGCGCCGGCACTTCCGCCAGCATGGCGTTGTTGACTACCAGATCGTCGAAAGCCTCGGCGCGACAGAAGGCGCGCCGGCCTCCGGTGCGGCAGATCTGATCGTCGACATCACGACCACGGGCGCGACGCTGACGGCCAACCATTTGCGCGTGCTCGATGGGGACGACGGCACCATCTTGCGCAGCCAGGCGTCGCTTGTGGCGTCCCGTCAGGCGAACTGGACCGACAGCGCGCGCAGCCACTTGCGGGCGATCCTCTCGCGCATCGCCTCGCAAGACCGGGCTGCGAGCATCTACGAGGTGCGCGTGGTCATCGCCGATCAGGCAAAGACCGCCAGGCAAGCCGCCGATGCGTTTGATTGCTCCGCGCCCTTTGGCGCCGTTGCCGGTCAGGGACAGCTGGTTCTGCACGTCGCCCGCGCCCAGGTTTGGGAGCTGGTGAGCTTCCTCGAAGAGCGCGGCGCCGGCACCGTCACGGTCGGCGAGCTGACATATGTATCCGATCCCGCAGCCGAGCAATTCTCTGGCGTTCTGCAAGCGCTATCAGCGGGTTAGCTGCTGATCAGACCGAGCTGTGGGGCATGAAAAAAGGACCGCTTCCGGGGGAGAAAGCGGTCCTTGCCATCAAGCGCGCTTTGGGGACGCTGAGGCGCCGAAAGCGGGCTAGGGGTCGCCAAACCTTGCTCGGGGGAACGCTGGCTGGCATCCGCTTTCAAGCACAAAATACGCCCCGCTTATGCTCATGGATCACCGGGCTATAAGTTTTTTTACCAAGGGTTTTGGCTTCTAAACTCCGTCGGGCTCACCAGTGGTTCGTGCCCGGCGCGCCCTTGATTGGCCCACCGATCCAGGGCGACACCCACCCACCATAAAAGTTACCCGGCTGCGGCTCAGCCTCGACACCGTCGACCAAGCAGCGATCCATCTCGTGGCAATAGAACGCCACATAGTCTGCCATCACCATGAACCGCTGCACCGGGTCGGGGTAGCACCACGCCGCGCCTGGCGCGGAAGCGTCACCAACGCGGACATCGTAGTATTTCGCTGGCCCCTTCCATTCGCACAGTGAGCGCCGACGGATGGGGTGCAAGACGCCCTCGGCAATGTCTTCGGGCGGGATGTAATAGGTTGGCGGATGAAACGTCTCGAGGACCCGGTACGCACCCGTGGTCGAGACGATCTGTTGTCCGCCAAACGCGATCGAGATCGGGTAGGACACCCGCTCAAGCGCAGGTGGCCTTGGATAGTCCCTCACATTCTCGAAGGGGTGGAAGGTGTGCGTCCCCTGGACGCCGTTGGTCTGTGTTTCGCTCATAACCGCCATGTGGGGCGGCGCGGTGCGGATGAAAAGCGGTCTTTCGCCGCAAGGGCTAGCCGCCGCTTTGCCCGGCTTGCCAGCTGTTGAACCCCTTAGTTCTGCGCCGGGGCGGTCATCTGGGTCATCAGCTCCATGCCCGAGCTCACACCGGTCGAAGCGAAAGCGTCGGCCTGGGCGCCGGAGAGGAACACAACGGTGATCGCGGCCAGGAGGGTCATGCCGATGAAGGTGGTGATGAACAGGCGGGTCATGGCGGTGGTCCTTGCGGTTGGGAGCGTTGGGTGCGTTGAACGTGAGAACACCATGCCCCCAGGCCGCCTTTAACGATGTGCTAACCATCACAACCGCGCCGCTTTGTGTGGTCCATCGCTTCAGCCACCCCGCACGCGCACCCTATTCCCACCGCACCGCCGACTGGACGCAGCGGAAACTTTCGGCTTTGTTTGCCGGCAGATTATGCGTGCGTCAGTTGCCGGCCCGTCCGGCCGTAGGAGTACAAAGCCATGGCCCCGAGCGTCGATGCATCGACCCTGTTTTCTGAAAGCCTCGCGTTTGCGGGCCTAGAAGCAGATCTCGCCGACGGCCTGGCGGACCTCGCACGTGAAGCAAGTGCCGACGCGGGCGAGATGCTCTTCATGGCCGGTGATCCGGGCGACTCCATGTATGCCGTGCTCGAAGGCAGCTTGAAGGTGATCGTCGTGTCGGCGGAAGGCTCCGAGCAGCTCCTCGCCATCATTGGGCCCGGGCACGTTGTCGGCGAGATGGCACTGCTCGATGGTCAGCCGCGCTCTGCCAGCGTCCAGGCGCTCAAAAAGAGCCGGCTCGCGCGCATCGACAAGCGCGACTTTGACAAGTTCGCCGACGCCAACCCAGGCCTCTATCGGCACATGCTGGGGCTGATCTCGACCCGGCTTAGGCAAGCCAATGATGTGCTGGCCGCGCGCTCGTTCTTACCGCTGCCCGGACGAGTTGCCGTGGCACTGCTGCAATTGGGCGAGACCTTCGGCAAGGACCTGCCCGATGGACGTTTGCTGGTCCACTACAAGGTCAGCCAAAGCGACCTTGCGGCGATGGCGGGGGCCGCCCGTGAGAATGTCAGCCGCATTCTCAACACCTGGAAGCGTGAGGGGCTGATCTCGCGGATCTCGGGCTATTATTGCATTGAGAAGCGCGACGCGCTGAGCCGGCTTAAGGCGATGTAGAGGCCGCATATCGGCGCCACTTCATGGGCCCGTTGAAGGTAAGGCCTTATTAACGATCAGGTATAAGTCACTGATTTTCAAAAAAGAAACGGCGGTCACCAAAGCGGTGGTGCCGCCGCCTCTTAATTCTTAACAAGAAGTAAACGCTAGAAGCCGTAGCGCAGACCGACCAGGGCAGACGTTGATGTCAGATCGGTTGAACTGTCCAAGTCACCACCGGCGGCGGTCGATGTCAGTTCCACATCTTCGATCGACTGGTAACGCACCATGCCTTCGAGGGTCAGTTTCGGGGTGAGGCTGTAGCCGACACCACCGGACAGCTGCCAGACAAGCGCGGTGTCGCTGTCATCCATCAGCACGGTGCCAGCCGTGCCGTGATCATTGAAGTTCACCTGCGCAACGCCGAGGCCGACGCCCGCAAACGGACGGAAGGCACCAAGCGACGCGTCCACATAGGTGTTGACGACGCCGGTGAAGGCGCTGGTGTCGCCAGTGGGCGAGGCGACAGCCGCGCCACCGACAAAGTGGTCTTCAATATCGAAGCTTGAATAGCCAAGCTCGGCTTCGACGCGGCCGCCAAAGCCGGGGAAGAACTCGGTGCCCCAACCGGCAAAGGCGCTGCCGGTCAGACCCCAGTCCTCATACTCGTTGGTGACCGTGTTGGGGCCGGTGATCGTGAAGCTTGTATCATCGACGAAGGCGGCACCGCCACGGATGCCGATATAGGGGCCAAATGACGAAAAGGTGGACGCAACGCGCTGCTCGATGACGGGCGCTGCCGCCACGGGCGCGGCTTGCGGAATGTCGGCTGCCTGAACGGGCGAGGCGAGCGACGCCGCAAG
>JAHCMG010000146.1 GCA_019192585.1 Devosiaceae bacterium MH13 | reverse complement strand
CATCGATCTGTCGGCCCGCACCAAACACAACGCGCTGCTCGACACGCAATTGTTGGCGGGCGTCTATGTGGAGCTTATCGGCGCGCGCCAAACCACCATGCGTTTCGATGATGCTGCCGGACAAAGCGCCCGCACCGCGCGCCATACGGGCGGACGCCCGCGCCCGCTGGGCCCGCTTGTGAGCGACGAAGAATTGGCCGCTCACCGCGCCTTTGTGCAAACCCTTGGCGATGACGCGCTTTGGGGCACCTATCTGCCGAAAGCCGAGCCCGCTGCGTCGGGTGACACCTAAAGACACCTGTAAACAAAAAAGCCGGCCACGTGTGTGACCGGCTTTATGTGCGTACCAAAAACCTGGCTGCGCTTAGCTCGCCTTGGCTTGCTGCGACTGCATGGCCCGCTGGCGGTACAGCGCCAGGAAATCGACCGGATCCAGCATCAGCGGCGGGAAGCCAGCCTGACGTGTCGCGTTGGCCAGGATCTCCCGCGCGAACGGGAACAGAAGGCGCGGCCCCTCGATCATCAGGGCAACCTGGGTCTGTTCCTGCGTCATGTTTTCAGCGCGGAACAGCCCGGCATAGTCAAGCTCAACGGCGAACATCATGTCCTTGCCCTGGCCCGCCTTGCAGTCGAGCTTCAGCACAACCTCATGCAGCCCATCGGGCTGGGGGTTCACCTGAACACCGACATTGATGTCGATCTTCGGCTGCGGCTTGGCCCCGCGCATTGACGCCGGCGCATTGGGGTTCTCGACCGACAAGTCGCGCACATACTGCGCCAGAGCCTGGAAGCGCGGCGCGGTTTGCGCGCCCGTACCGGCTGCCGCAGCAGCAGCTGCAGCAGCGGCTTCACCGCCACCATTGGCAGGCGCATCGGCTGCGGGTGCGTCCGCTTTGGCTGCTTCGGTTTTCGCCGCGTCGTCAGATTTCTTATCGTCTGCCTTGCTGCTGGCGGGTTCTTTCTTGCGTGGTGCCATGCCGCTTTCGTTTCCTCAGAGGTGATCGGTGTGGATTGATAGAATGGAGTGCCAGGCGAGCGCGCGTCTATAGGCCGTTGCTCGCCGATTGGGTGCGCTCGCTATCATCTTGCCCGCATTGCGGCAAGCCAAGACGGCAAGACAGCGCGGCAAGTGAGGCGTGTGCGGCGCCTCTAAACGCTCCAAGGATTGTCGCCGGCCCTGCCGCGCGGGGCGCCATCGGGTCCGGGTGCGGCACCGTCTGCACTGTGGTGGGAGGCCGCGTCGCCGGACATTGGCCCGTCGCTTACCTCGGCATCGATCACCACCGTTTGCGGGTCACGCTGCGCCGGCCCGCGGCGGGCGCCGGGGCTGTGCCAGGTGCCCTGCCCGCCAGGGGTTCCAAAATCAGGCATGCGGCTGGCCATCTGCCGGCCATAGCGCGGCCAGACCAGCGTTTGGATCGGCTTGATGAGGAGAAGAAGGCCGATAATGTCGGTGAAGAAGCCCGGCAAAATCAGCAACACGCCGCCCAAAAAGCCGAGCACCAGGCCGCCAAGCTCTTGGCCAACGGTCTCGCCAGCCTCCGCGCGCTCCTGCATCCGCCGCACCGAGGCAAGCCCGATGGTCCGGATGATCAGCCCGCCGCCAATAAAGCCCAAAACGATGAGCCCGAAGACGCCAAGCAGGCCAACGGCCCCGGCCATGCCGACAAAGCCGGCAATTTCGATGAAGATGAGCGCTAAGAAGACAATGGCAAATGGCATGGCGTGAATGTGGGTGCTTAGCACCGCAAACACAAGCATCGACCTGACGGTGCAAACAAAGCGCGGTCACATTTGCTTGCTGGCAGCAACCATGCGGCGGCTCGCCGCTTGCGCTGGCCCCTTTATGCTGCTTGAAACGCACCTACATAAAACCGTAAACGCGCTGAGATGCTGCCAAGACCCGCGCACGCGCATGCCCACACGAGGTGTGCCGCGCCATTGCAGCGCCCAGCTGCACGCACGACCAGTCAGAAAGGGTCGGCGCCCGAGGGCCCGACAGGTGATCGCCGGTGGACATATACACCCTCTTTTTCCTCGCCATTGCCGTGGTGATCTTTTTTCGGCTGCGCTCCGTTTTGGGCAAGCGCACCGGCAACGAGCGTCCGCCTTTTGATCCCTACACCGCGCGCGAACAGGTCCGCGACGATGCCGACACCGGCGGCGACAAGGTTGTCACGCTGCCGACGGCGCGCGCCCGCATGCAAGACCAGATGGACCCAGACGAGCAAATTGGCGGCGTGGTCAAGCCCGGCTCGGCTGTCGAAACGGCACTGAAGTCGCTCCTGTCCGCCGATCCCACATTCAACGCACGTGAGTTCGTCGACGGCGCCCGCCTCGCGTATGAGATGATCGTCACGGCCTTCGCATCTGGCGATAAATCCGCGCTGCGTCCGCTGCTCGACCAGGATGTCTATGCTGGCTTCGAAGCGGCAATCGATGAGCGCAACGCCGCTGGCGAAACGGTCGACTTCACATTCATCGGCCTTGATAAGTCCGACATCACCGAAGCGGAGCTTGCCGGCTCGATCGCCCAGATCACCATGCGCTTTAAGAGCCAGCTGATTTCGGTGACCAAAGATTCCGATGGCCGGGTGATCGACGGTGACCCGTCCGAAGTCACCGAGATGACCGACATCTGGACCTTTGCCCGCGACACCAGCCAGAGCGACCCGAACTGGAAACTGGTGGCGACTGAAGCCACCTAGCCGCGTCCGGCCGATGGTGCGGCGACGGTGGTGGATCGGCGAGCCAAGCCAGTCAGTCGCGCCTCTCGCGGCGTCTGTGCGCTGCTGGTCTTGGCGGCAAGTGCCCTGATGTCTGTGCCGACCTCCCTGCCAATCAAAGATGCGTCTGCGACCACCGCGTCGGCCTTTCCCGCAAGCCTGACGGAAACCACTTTCTCGGCGATCGATGGGTGGGCGCAGGACGATCACGGT
>JAHCMG010000145.1 GCA_019192585.1 Devosiaceae bacterium MH13 | reverse complement strand
CGATGTTGGCGGCACCAACATCCGCGCGGCGCGCATCACCCCGAGTGGCACCATAGTCGACCACCGCATTGAGCGTGTCGCCAATACTCGCGAGGGGTTCGCTAGTCAGATCGCCGCCATGGTGGCTGAGGTGAAGGATGCCAGCTGTGTTGGCGTTGGCGTCGGCATTCCGGGCCGGGTGGACGCTCACACCAATCGCATCGTGTCGGCGGGATATCTTGATATCGCTGGCTTGGACCTGGTCGCACTGCTCGACGGCGCGCACGGTCTGCCAACCACGGTCGAGAACGACGCGCTGATGGCGCTCATCGCAGAGGTCCATTGCCGTCTAGACGCGAAGGATGGGCTGATCTTGATGGTGACGATCGGCACCGGGATCGGCGGCGCCATCATCGAGGACCAAAGCCCTTGGTACGGCGGCGGCTTTGCTGGCCAGTTTGGCCATCTCGTTGTGGCCGACGCTTCTGCTGAACGCGACGACCCTGTGTGCAATTGCGGTCGCTACGGCTGCGTTGAAACCTTGAGTTCTGGAACGGCATTGCGCGCGCTGATGGCAGAGGCGCGCCTGCCCGATAGCGTGCGTGCCGGTGACCTGCTCGCGCGCGCTGAGGCTGGCGACGATGTCGCATCCGGTATCCTGGACCGGTGGAGCGCGCCGTTTCACCGAGCCCTTGAAACGCTCACCTCCGCCTTTGACCCACGGCTGATTGTGATCGGCGGTGGGCTTGGCCAGGAAATGGTTCAGGCGCTGCAACGCACCGAACAGCGCAGTTTATGGTTCGACGTGCCTTTCGAAGCCGCCCGCTTTCGCGATGACGCCGGCGTGATCGGCGCCGGGCTGCACTGTTTCCCGCCCGATCAGCGCCTTGAGGCAAGCCCTTGAGACGCGCGGTGCTCGTCAATGGCGTGCCGGCAAGCGGCAAATCGACGGTTGCTACGCGCCTGCTTAGCTACTTGCGAGATGAAGGCACGATAGCCGCGCCCCTCACCCTTGATGTCGTCAAGGAAGCGCTTTTCAACCATGTCGGGACCGGCGATCGCTACTATAACCGCATGCTCGGTCGCGCAAGTTACGAAGCGATCTTTTCAAGCATCGCGCAGTTTCCCGATGAGATCGTGCCGGTAATCGATGCTTGGCACGGCTTCCAGCCGATCGATATCGTGGAGCAGCGGCTGACTGCCGCAAGGATAGAGCGCTGCGTTGAAGTGTGGTGCGCGGTCTCGCCGGAGATCGCTGCGGAGCGCTACCGGACCCGTGCAAGTGAACGATCAACGGGTCACCCGCCGGCATCCTATGCGGACGAGCTTCTCGTGTTGGCCGAAACAGCGACGCCGCTCGGCCTCGGGCCGGTTGTTGAGGTGAGCACAGATGGGCCCATCGATGATGCGCAGTTCGCGGCCGTGCTGGCGCATCTGACAATCGATGCCGCATGAGGCAAGGCGGACCTAAGAGCCGGGCTTCTGTCAGCCAAGGTCTAAGCCCTCGCCTCGTCAAATCATGCTGCAGCTCTCATCCTCTGGCGAGGAAATGCTTAAGCGTCTCCGCCGTGCCGTCGCCCCAAAGGCCGCTCAGCCACCGCGAGAAAGCGCTGGCAAACCCATCATGGGTCCCAACATCCCCATAAATGTGCCTTTGGCTCAACCAACGGCTCGGCCCATCGCGGGACAAGAGCGCGGCCGCCCGTAAGCTCTCCCAGTGCGGATCATTGGGCTCGATCACCGAGCCGTCTTCCCTTTCACCGGCGCACATGCGCGCCCACAAGGCCTGGGTGAGCGCCAACCCCTCGATAGGCGTTCCTCGTGACAAAGCGTCTTGGATGATCGGGAGCAAAAAGCCCGTGTGCCGAGAGGACCCATCGAAAGCAACGCGCCTCGTTGTGTCTTTGATGGCTGGGTTCGCAAAGCGGCGGCTCACCTGTTCCAGATAGGCGGCGGGCGTCATCTCCGGCACCCCCTCCACGTGTTGCAAGACCTCCTCGGACTGAACGCGTTCGAAGAAACTACCGACGAGCGAATGGTTCCTGCACGCATCGATGGTCGGCAGGCCGAGTACCTCGCCAGCATTTGCCAGCATCTGAT
>JAHCMG010000144.1 GCA_019192585.1 Devosiaceae bacterium MH13 | reverse complement strand
CCGATGAGGTGTCGCGCAACATTTCGGGCGTCAGCGAAGCCGCGCTTGAGACCGGCAGCGCCTCGACGCAGGTGCTCGGTTCGGCCCGGACGGTGAGCGCCAAGGCTGCCGATATGCGCCAAGCGATCGAGATGTTCCTTGGGCGCATCCGCGCGGCGTGATCGCCTGACCGGCCAGTACACTTAAGTGGGTGGGGCGCCCTCGCGGCGCCCCAGCACCAGCCGGTAGCCATCGGGGTCTTGCACCACCACTTCGAGCATGCCGTACCAGGCGAGCGCCGGCTCCTTGACGAGGCTTCCTTGGGGCAGCGAGCCCAGCCGGTCGTCGAAGGCGAAATCGCGCAGGTAGAGCGAGCCCGACAGCGCAGGGCCGCCAGGCGATGCGGGGCTCACCCCAGCCTCCGCCACATGTTTGGCGGTTTGCAGCATCAGCTGATGGCCGTTCCAGGCAAGGGTTGCGAAAACCGCATCGGGTGCCGACGGATCGTCGGTCATGGCATTGGTGTCGGTCAGCACCATCATCAGTTCGAAGCCGAGGCCGTCGCGGTAGAAGGCCACCGATTTGGCCAGGTCTTGAACCAGCAGGTTGGGGACGATCATGGCCTTACAATCCTTGGGTCTACGTAGAAGCGCTAAAGGGCAGAATGCCCTTAAAGCGCGACCATTTTAACCCCGTTGGCGCTTGTGTGGGGCGTCGTGGAGCCATAGCTCTGCGGGCCAGGGTGTCTCCCTGCCTTCCGCACGCCGCAAAACCCAAGGGTGGCCAACGTGTCCGTCAAATCGGTGATCGACGCAAAATTGAAGCTCGCCTTCCGGCCTGAAGCGCTCGACGTGCAGGATGAATCGCACCAGCACGAGGGGCATTCGGGCTGGCGGCCAGGCGGCGAAACCCATTTTCGGGTCTACATCGTCTCATCGGTGTTCGAGGGCAAAAGCCGGGTCGAGATCCACCGGATGATCAATGAGGTCCTAGTGGATGAGCTGGCGGGCCCCGTCCATGCGCTCGCGATCCATGCGTCCGCGAGCGGCGAAACCTAGGCGCGGCCTAGAGGGTCCCCAACCCCAGCGGGTTGTCGCCGCCTGACTGTTTAGACAGCGGCTCGTCTTCGGAATAGGTGCCGGCCTGCTCCGTCACAACGGCTTGCGCGCACATGGTTTTGCCGGTTGCCGCGTCAAAGCTGAGGGTGGGGCTGCCATAGAGCGTCCAGCCATCATTGAGCGCACGGGTCACTTTGCGGCAAAAGCTGTCGCCCTCATCGGGACCGGTCAAAAGACGGTAGAGCTTCATGCCACCTCTCCGCTGCGCTTGATTTCTGCGGCCTAGCCTCTTGCCGCGATGGCACCGGCTTTCGCGACGGTGCGTTGTGCCATCTCGGCGTGCAGCCGTTCAACCATCTTTCCCTCGATGCGGATAGCGCCCTTGGAGCGGTTTTCAGGTTCCTCGAACGCCGCGATGATTGTGCGGGCGAAGGCCACCTCGTCCGGGTCGGGCGCGAAGATGGTGTTGCACGTCTCGAGCTGGCGCGGATGGATCAGCGTCTTACCGTCAAAGCCCATGTCGCGGCCTTGCGCGCATTCGGCGGCGAAGCCCTCGGCATCATCCAGGCTGTTGTAGACGCCATCGAGGATCTCCAGCCCGAAGGCGCGGGCGGCAGCCACGCAGGTCGCCAGCCACGGCACCATGGGTACGCGGCCGGCGATGAGGCGGGCGCCGGTGTCTTTGGCCAGATCGTTGGTGCCCATCACAAAGCCCGACAAGCCAGCCCCTTCGCTTTGCCCCGCCGTGGCGATGGCCTGCGCGTTGAGCATGGCGAGCGGTGTTTCCATCATCGCCCAAAGCGGTGTGTTCGGCAGCCGCTCTCGGGCCGCAGCGACATCCGCTGCCCCGTTGACCTTGGGGATGAGCACTGCATCGCAGCTGAGTTCCGCGGCCAGCGCCATGTCGTCAGCATGCAGGTCTGTGTCGGCGGCGTTGACGCGCACGATCATGAACCGGTGGCCGAAGCCGCCTTCTTTGAGCGCTTCGGCGACGAGCCTGCGAGCCTCGGCCTTGGCATCGGGTGCCACCGCGTCTTCAAGGTCCAAGATGACGCCGTCGCAATCGAGCGTGCGCGCTTTATCGATCGCGCGGGCGTTTGAGCCGGGCATGTAAAGGACGCTGCGCAACGGGCGGGCTTGAGAGGTCATGGCGGTGCCTTTCGAGGGCGGGTGCTGGCCCGAGGCCTGCGGAGGGCCACCGGCAAGAGGTGGTCAGCTTTGTGCACTGCAATACCGCCTTTTTCTGATCGCTGCCGAGGTGGTCATTCGTCGGTGCTTGTGCCACAGACCGCTCGCGCAAGCGCGCCCATCAAGGGCGCCCATTGAGCGCGGGCAGTAAGGGGTCGCCGTGTCGGGCACGCATGCACACAAGGCCGTGTTGGCCATCTCTTCGCAGGTCGGGCGCGGGTCGGTTGGGCTGCGCGCGGCGGGCTTTGCCATCGAGCGGCTCGGCGTGCCCGTCTGGAAGGTGCCGACGGTGTATCTGCCCTGGCACCCCGGTCAGGCGTCGCGGTTTGGGGTGCCGCCGCGCAGCGCCATGCCGCTTACCGACTTTGAAGCGAGCCTGAA
>JAHCMG010000143.1 GCA_019192585.1 Devosiaceae bacterium MH13 | reverse complement strand
GCGTTCCTCATAGCAAACCGGGGCGAAAACCAGCAACTGCCGTTTTGGTGACGTCCGTCACAGGCGGCTTGGACGGCCTGGGGCATGGTGGGTTCATCAAAGACGGGGCGGCCAAACAGTCCCGCAGAAACAGATGGAGCCTACCAATGATGACCTTGACCAAAACGATGACTTTGACTTCGCTGGCCATCATCCTGGCCATCTTCACCGGTGTGTGGCTTGCCTCCACCTCGCCGGCCAGCTCGCGGACGGACAGCTTCGCCCCATCGGTGAGCGTTGAAACCCGCCTCGGCGCCGCCGAACTGGACCTGTGCCAGGGCCAAGCATGGCCGCATTTCTCCGACGGTTGCGCCGCTTGGATCGCCGCCACCAACAACACCTCCGGCATCGATCGCACGGTGTCCACGATGGTGAGCGATGTGGACCATGGCTTCACCATTGTCTCGAAGGCCCAACCGCTGGAAGTCGCAGCCCGGTAAGCCACCAAATGACCTTGGGGCATGAAGCCCTCGGCCCGGCGAGCTGCCTTTCTTCGCCAAATCAGTGGAGACCTCACCACGCCCGCCACCCTTGTTGTCAGAAGCAAGGGTGGCTTTGCTTTGAGTGGCTTAGAAGCGGTTTTTAAAGCGACTTGTGAGAGCCCTGCGCCTAACTGCTGGGCTCGGACGGCGCGTCGCCACCGGTCCCTTCGCTATCGTCGCCACTGGCTGGCGTGTCGCCGCTCTCGTCACCCTCACCGTCAACGGGCTCGTCATCCTCGGGCTCCGAGATCCGCTCAACCGAGACGACGCGGTCGCCGCCAGCGACATTGAAGATTGTGACGCCTTGGGTCGCCCGGCCCGCAATGCGGATGCCGTCAACGGGCACCCGGATAAGCTGACCGCTGTTGGAAACGATCATCACCTGATCGGTGTGCTCGACCGGGAAGCTGGCGACGATGGGACCGTTGCGCTTTGAGACGGCCATGGCGGTGATGCCTTTGCCGCCGCGCCCAGAGGTGCGGTACTCGAAGCTCGAGGAGCGCTTGCCGAACCCGTTTTCGGAGATCGCCAAGATGTACTGCTCGGCGGCGGACATCTCGATGTAGCGCGCTTCGGTCAGCTCGGCGTCGCCCTCAGCGCCCTCATCATCGAGCACCACATCTTCGACTTCGCCCTCCATCAGGCGGCGGCGTTTGATATAAGCCGACCGTTCCGCCGGATTGGCCTCGAAATGGCGCAAGACCGACATGGAGATCACTTCGTCGCCCGCGCCAAGGTTGATGCCGCGAACACCGATGGAGTCGCGCGATTGGAAGACGCGCAGATCGGTTACCGGGAAGCGGATGGCCTGGCCCTTGGCGGTCGTCAGCAGCAGATCATCATGCTCGGTGCACAGATCGACCCCGAGAATGTTCATGCCCTCGTCGAGCTTCATGGCGATCTTGCCGTTGCGGTTGATGCGCTGGAAGTCCGAGAGCTTGTTGCGCCGCACCGACCCAATGTTGGTGCAGAACACCACGTCGAGGTTCGCCCAGGTTTCTTCGTCCTCGGGCAGCGGCAGGATGGAGGTGATCCGCTCCCCTTGCGAGAGCGGCAGAATGTTCACCAGCGCCTTGCCACGCGCTTGAGGCGCGGCCAGCGGCAGGCGCCAGACCTTCTCGCGATAGACCTGCCCTGACGACGAGAAGAACAAGACCGGCGTGTGGGTCGAGGCAACAAAGATGCGGGTGACGAAATCCTCATCGCGCGTCGACATGCCCGAGCGGCCTTTGCCGCCGCGCCGCTGCGCCCGATAGGTGGATAGCGGGACGCGCTTGACATAGCCGGCATGGCTGACCGTGACGACCATGTCCTCGCGCTGGATGAGATCTTCATCCTCAAAGTCAGCGTCACTTTCGGTAATCTCGGTGCGCCGATCGTTGGCGAACAGTTCGCGGACCTCGGCCAGCTCATCCTTGATGATCTGGCGGATCCGGGCGCGGCTGCCCAAAATATCGAGATAGTCGCGGATCTCGTCGGCGATCTTGTGCAACTCGTCAGCGATCTCGTCGCGGCCCAGCGCGGTGAGACGTTGCAAACGCAAATCGAGGATCGCGCGGGCCTGGGTCTCCGACAGCTTGTAGGTGCCGTCCTCCAGCACCTTGTGGCGCGGATCAGCAATCAGCTCGATCAGCGGCGCAACATCGCCCGCCGGCCAATTGCGGCTCATCAGCTCTTCACGCGCGGTCGCAGGATCCGGCGCGCCGCGAATAACTTTGATGACCTCGTCAATATTGGCGACCGCGATGGCCAAGCCGACCAACACATGCGCACGGTCGCGGGCCTTGCCCAGAAGGAACTTGGTGCGGCGTGTGACAACCGTTTCGCGGAAGCTCACAAACGCGCTGAGCATATCGAGCAAGGTCATCTGCTCGGGCCGCCCGCCATTGAGCGCCACCATGTTGCAGCCAAAAGTCGACTGCAGCGGCGAGAAGCGGTAAAGCTGGTTGAGGACCACGTCGGCGACGGCGTCGCGCTTGAGTTCGATGACGACGCGGATGCCCTGGCGGTCGGACTCATCGCGAATATCGCCGATGCCCTCGATCCGCTTCTCGCGCACCAGATCGGCGATCTTTTCAATCATCGCCGCTTTGTTGACCTGGTAGGGGATCTCCGAGATCACCAGCGCTTCACGGTCTTTGCGGACCTCTTCGACTTCGACGCGGCCGCGCATGATCACCGAGCCACGCCCGGTCTCATAGGCCGAGCGGATGCCCGAGCGGCCAAGGATCAAGCCACCGGTTGGAAAGTCAGGGCCCGGCAGGATCTGCATGATCTGCTCGAGCGTGCTTTCGGGATCATCGATCAGGGCCGTAGTGGCATCGATCACTTCGCCAAGATTGTGCGGCGGGATGTTCGTCGCCATGCCGACGGCAATTCCGCCCGCGCCATTCGTAAGCAGGTTCGGGAAGCGCGCCGGCAGCGCGGTGGGTTCCTGCTCGGTATTGTCGTAGTTCTCCTGGAAATCGACGGTGTCCTTATCGAGGTCCTCGGTCAGGAAGTGCGCCGGGCGCGCCATCCGCACCTCGGTGTAGCGCATCGCCGCCGGTGGATCGCCATCGACTGAGCCGAAATTGCCCTGCCCATCGAGCAGTTCGAGGCGCATGGAGAACGATTGGGCCATGCGCACGAGCGCATCATAGATCGATTGGTCGCCATGGGGGTGGTACTTACCGATGACATCGCCGACCACGCGCGCGGACTTGCGGTAGCCCTTGTTCCAGTCGTAGCCGGACTCGTGCATCGAATAGAGGATGCGCCGGTGCACTGGCTTCAGGCCATCGCGCACATCCGGCAGCGCGCGGCTGACGATCACGCTCATGGCGTAATCGAGGTAGGATTTACGCATCTCGCCGGAGATCGAGACCGTGCGAATATCGCTCGGATCGGAGGGCGGTGTATCGGTGTTTTCGGTGTCGTCGGACAAAGCGAATCTCAAGTGGTTTTCGTAGGATTTTACTAGCCGATTCAGCGCTTACACACAAAGCGCGCGGCCCTTTGGCGCCGGCTTATCAACCGCTTGCGGCGCGCGCTGCGCACAGGCCCCCTTGCGGGCGGATCACAAGCCTATCAGGGACCGCTGATGATGCTAGATTTTGTCACCAACGCGGCGGTCACGCTGCTTGTCACAATCGACCCGATCGGCCTTGCGCCGCTGTTCATGACGCTGACACGCGGCATGGATGCCAGCGAGCGGCTTGAGGTCGCGATCCGCGGCTGCATCATCGGCTTTGCGATCCTGCTAATGTTTGGCCTTGGGGGCGAAGCGTTCCTTGAGGCGCTCGGCATCACGCTGCCAGCGTTCCGCATCGCCGGCGGCCTTCTGTTGTTCTGGCTCGCGTTCGACATGGTGTTCGAGCGGCGCACGGAACGGCGCGACAACACCGCCACCCGGGCAGTCGACAAGGACCACATCAAGAACATTGCGGTCTTCCCACTCGCCATCCCGCTGATGGCCGGGCCCGGTGCGATCGCGGCGATGGTGCTGCTGTCGAGCGACGCGCAGGATCTGGCCGGCTGGACGGGTACCGGCGCGCTGATCGCGGTGCTTGCGGGCATGATTTTGGTGTGCCTGGCCGTTTTCCTCGCCGCCGGGCGGATCGAAAAGCTGCTCGGCGACACCGGCCGCATCATCCTCACGCGCCTACTCGGCGTCATCCTGTCAGCGCTGGCCGTCCAGTTTGTGGTTGATGGCGTGACGGAACTGGTGGTCGCGGCGAGCGACGTCGTCCTCTAGGCGCGATGGCAGCTCCGCTCCCAATCGGCGTGTGTCAAAACCGCTCCGCCAGCGGATGGCCTTCGGCGTGCTGCACCAGGTCCCACAGGTTCCCGTAGAGATCCTTGAAGACTGCCACGCGGCCATACTCGAAATCGGTGGGCGGGCGGACCCACTCGACGCCGGCTTGCGCGTAGCGCTGATAGTCGCGCTCGAAATCGTCGGTTTTCAGGAACAGGAAGACCCTGCCGCCGGCTTGATCGCCGATGAACCGTTCCTGTTCGGGCTTTGAAGCCCGAGCGAGCAAAAGCGTGGAGCCTGACGAACCCGGCGGCGCGACCACCACCCAGCGCTTGTTCTGCTCTGGCT
>JAHCMG010000142.1 GCA_019192585.1 Devosiaceae bacterium MH13 | reverse complement strand
GGGATCGGCGAGCATGGCCCTCACCTCGCCAGCCAGGTAGGTCGAAAGCGGGAACTTGCCGCCGGCATAGTAGGGGATCTTGGGCGTTTCGGTGGTCGTACGCGAGACCAGAGCATCCTCTTCGTGGATGCCTTCAAGCTTCACCACTTCGCCGCCAAACAGGAAGCTGTCGCCGGGCACCAGCGTCTCAAGGAAATACTCTTCAACCTGACCCAAGATGCGCCCGCCGCGCAGTGCGCCGCGTGAGCGTTGCGAGGCCTGCTTCGCCGAGACCAGCTTTACGTTGAGAACCGGCACATCGACGATGGTGCCGGCGTTGAGCCGATATTGCTGCGCGATATCTGGGTTGGCGATGCGCCACTTGCCATCCTTACGGCGGCGGATGCGGGCGTAGCGCTCATAGGTTTTGAGGGCATAGCCGCCGGTGGCCGCAAACTCGACCACACGATCGAACGCTTCGCGGGTGAGAAGCCGGTAGGGGTAGGCGGAGCGGACCTCTGCATAGAGGTCGGCATCCTCGAACGCATCTGCGCAGGCCATGCCAACGACATGCTGAGCCAAGACATCGAGCGCGCCATCGCGGATCGGCGGCGTGTCCTGCGCCCGGTCGTAATTGGCCTGCAGCGCCGCGCGGCATTCGAGAACCTCGAACCGGTTGGCGGGCACCAAGATAGCCTTGGAGGGCTCGTCCATCCGGTGGTTGGAACGGCCGATCCGCTGGGCCAGCCGGCTCGCGCCTTTGGGCGCGCCCATATGGATAACCAGATCGACATCGCCCCAGTCGATGCCCAGATCGAGCGTCGACGTGGCGACGACGGCGCGCAAGGCGTCACGCGCCATCGCTTGCTCGACCTTGCGCCGCTGGCCAACATCCAAGGAGCCGTGGTGCAAGGCGATGGGCAGCGCCTCTTCATTGATCGACCACAGTTCGCGGAAGATCAGCTCGGCCTGCGAGCGGGTGTTCACGAACACCAGCGTCGTGTGATGGGCGGCAATCGCCGCCAGCACATCGGCCATGGCATAGCGCGCCATGTGGCCCGCCCAGGGCAACCGCTCTTCACTTTCAAGGATCGAGATATCGGGCGCGGCGCCGCCCTCGACGGTGACGATATCGGCGCGGTCCGCCGCGTCGGTGTTTTGGGGTGCAAGCCAGCCGGCCAAAGCGTCGGGGTCGGCGACCGTCGCCGACAGGCCGGTGGCCACCAGATCGGGCGCCAGCTTGCGCAGACGCGCCAGCCCAAGGGCGAGAAGGTCGCCGCGCTTGGAGGTCACCAGCGCGTGCAACTCATCGAAGATGACGCGTTTGACGCCGCCAAAGAACCGCTCGGCATCCACATGCGACAAAAGCAGCGCCAGCTGCTCCGGCGTTGTCAGCAAAATGTCGGGCGGCAGGCGCTTCTGCCTCTGCCGTCTTGCGGGTGGCGTGGCACCGGTGCGCGTTTCGATGCGCAGATCAAGGCCCATCTCTTGGGCTGGCGTGTCGAGGTTGCGCGCAACATCGACGGCCAGTGCCTTGAGCGGCGAGATGTAGAGCGTGTGGATCCTATGCGGGCGCTGCTTGGGACGGTCCGCGATCTGCCCCGCCAGATCGGTCAAGCTGGGCAGGAAGCCCGCCAGTGTTTTGCCCGCACCGGTGGGCGCGATCAGAAGGCAATCGCGCTTATCCCGGGCCCGCGCCAACAGGGCAAGCTGATGCGGCCGCGGCGCCCAACCGCGGCTGTCAAACCAAGTCGAAAACGCTGGCGGAAGAAAATCAGGATCTGTGGCCGGGATCACGGAGCAGCCGTTAACGTTGCGGTAGTTTTTACGGGTTCGCGCTTGGCGTGTATATGCCGAAAGGCTAAAATGAATATGGGGCTAGGACATCACGGTGGAAGAGTGCTTAGGCATGCATCGATCAATCGTTAGCATCATAAGTTTCGCCACAATGGCGCTGGCAGCGACCACACTGCCCGCGCACGCGCAACTGGTCACCGAACCACTTGCGGACGACCAATACCATGTTGTGCAGACCGATAGCGGCCTGCTGCGCATTGATCGCCAATCGGGCGATGTATCCGAATGCCGCAACGAAGAGATCGGCTGGGTTTGCCGCCTCTCGCCCGACGATCGGCTGGCCTATGAGGCCGAAATCAACCGGCTTGATGCCGAAAGCGAGCGGCTGCGCAGCGAGTTGGCCGAGGCCCGCGACCTTCTGGCTGAGCG
>JAHCMG010000141.1 GCA_019192585.1 Devosiaceae bacterium MH13 | reverse complement strand
CGGAAAGGTCAAAGCCGCCAGCAATCTCTCCGGCACGGGCCAACGCATCAGCGGCCTGCGTAACTGAACCCTCGCCAGCACCAGCACCCGTCATGAGGGTCGGACAGCCCAGCTTCGCTGCTCGCTCGCAGCTGCGCTTGAAGGCTTCAAACAGGTTTTCTTGCTCTGCTCCGGTGGCATAGATCCAGCCATAGACCACGCCCAGCGCACAAACGGGGACGCCAGCCACCTTCACCGCCGCGATCAGGTCGGCCTCACTTTGGCTCGCCAGCGCCCTCGCGAAGTCGACATAGCGCAGTTCAACCGCGTCAAAGCCGGTTTCGGCGGCAAGCTGCAGAACCTCCTCGAGCGACAGGGCATCAACGGTCCAGCTGTGCAGCGCCAGGCCGGCAAACCCGCGCCGGGTCAAGGCGGATGCCGGGTCGCTGACGCTAGGCGAGGGTTGTTCGTCCATTGTCTGTCGCGACCACGCGTTAGGAATTGCTCACCGTGCGTCGGCTGGGATCATGCTCGGCTGAGACAGGGCGGGTCTCGCCGGTTTCCACCAGCGTCCGGGTCGCATCAACGGAGGCGTAGACCCAAAGGATGGTCATCGGCTCGGTATCCGACCCGTTGCGCACGCGATGGGGAACCTCCTCGGGAACCCACCCCGCATCGTGTCGCTCAATGCGGGTGGCCTCCCCGTCGATGTCGAAATACCCCCAACCGTCCAAAACGACGATGCATTCTTCGCAATTGTGGGTGTGCAGGGGGATTGCGCCTCCCGGTGCGATCGTCGTTGTGCCGGAGAGCATCTGGCGGGTTCCGCTGGCCCGCGTGACGAGGGGTGTGGTGGCGTTTCCGCCGCCCCGATTAAAGCTGGGCAGGCTGTCGCGGTGATAGATCTGCGGGTTCGGGGCCTGGGTCATGATCTCGTCCAGTATGGGTGTCGGGGTTGGCGTCCTGACGGTGCTCGCTTACGCGGCGCCGCGATGGGCCGGTTCGGCGCGCTCGCTACGGCCATCGGATGTCGCCGTGTCGATGGCCGTGTCGGTGGCTGCGTCGATGGCGGCATCAATGGCCTGATGGAGCCGGCGCGCGATCTCGGCCAGGTCGCTTTCGGTCGCCACGAAGGGTGGCGCAAGCAGAACATGATCCCCGCGCCGGCCATCCATGGTGCCGCCCATCGGGTAGCAGACGAGACCGGCACGCAGCGCATGCGCCTTAATGGCGGCGTGTAGTTTCAGGCCCGGGTCAAACGGCATCTTCGTCGCGCGATCCTCGACAAGTTCAACGCCCATGAAAAGGCCGCGTCCGCGAATATCGCCCACGTGAGGATGATCGGACAGGCGTGCGTTGAGTTCGGCCCGCAAGGTCTCACCGAGCCGGGCGCTGGCCTCGGGGAGTTGCCGATCGACCATCTCGCCGAGCACGGCGTGTGCCGCCGCGCACGCCACCGGGTGTGCGAGATAGGTGTGACCATGCTGGAAGCTGCCGCTGCCGGCGGCGATCGCATCGTGGATCGCATCCGAGCACAGCATGGCGCCGATGGGTTGATACCCGGCGCCCAGCCCCTTGGCGATGCACACAATGTCGGGGCGCACGGGTTCAGCCGCGCAGGCGAAGAAGTGGCCGGTGCGGCCCATGCCGCACATGACCTCGTCGAGGATTAGGAGCACGCCGTACTGGTCGCAGACCTCGCGAATGCGGGCAAAGTAGCCGGGCACGGCCGGCACCGCGCCAAGCGTTGCCCCGACGACAGGCTCGGCGATGACGGCGGCCACGGTTTCGGGCCCCAGCAGGAGGATCTCCGCCTCCAATTCCTTGGCGAGGCGCTCGCCATAGGCCTGCTCCGTTTCATCCGCGCGCTGCTCGCGATAGGCGTAGCAGGGCGAGACGTGATGCATCTTGGCGAGCAACGGCTCGAACGGTTTGCGCCGCAGCGCGTTGCCACCGACCGCCAGCGCCCCCAGCGTGTTGCCGTGATAGCTTTGGCGGCGTCCGATAATGTGGCGCCGCTCGGGCTGGCCGGTCTCGACGAAATACTGCCGTGCAAGCTTAAGCGACGCCTCGACCGCTTCCGAGCCGCCCGAAACGAGGTACACCCTGCCGATACCCTCCGGCGCGAGGTCGATCAGGCGCTCGGCCAGCCGCTCCGCCGGGTCCGAGGAGAAAAAGCCCGTATGCGCGAAGGCAAGGGCATCGATCTGTTCATGCATGGCCTGCCGGACGGCGGCGTTCGAATGGCCGAGGCACGAGACGGCGGCCCCACCTGAGGCGTCGATATAACGGCGACCTTCGGCGTCGATGAGCTCAATGCCATCGCCACCGACTGCCGTTGCATAAGACGTCCGCGAGTTGCGATGAAAGAGCTTGGTCATACTGTCTCTCCTGGGTTGGCCTGGCTAGTATCCGGCGTCTAGATCGACCCGATTGGGCAACGGCTTGCCGGCCAAATAGGCCTCAAGATGATCGAGAAAAAGCGACAAGGCGTTCGTGGCGTAGCGTGCCTCATCGTCGGCGGAAACGTGCGGCACCACGATCAGGCGCGGCACCGTCCACCAGGGCGCGTCGGCGGGCAGAGGCTCAGTGTCGAAGACGTCGAGGATGGCACCGCCGAGGCGTCCTTGGCGCAGCTCAACCTCTAGTGCGGCGTAGTCGGCGAGCGGGCCGCGCCCGATGTTGACGAAGCCCGCTCCATCCTTCATGCGCGCGAATTGGGCTGCACCGAAAAGGCCGCGCGTTTGCGGCGTCAGCGGCGCAGCCAGCACCACGAAATCGGCCTCCGGCAACACGCTGTCCAACGCGTCCGTCGTGACGGTCCTGTCTGCGAAATCGACGGCGCCCGCCGCACGCCGCACGCCCGTGATGTGGACGCCGAGTTCGCGCGCCGCCTCAGCGACGGCACGGCCGAGATGACCAAGGCCCACAAGCACCAAATGCTTGCCGGCAATGGGGGTGGAGTAGACCCGGCGCCACACGCGCTTTTGCTGGCTTTCATAGTGCTCGGGCATCCGCTCATTGAGCAGAAGCAGCGCCATCTTCGCAAAGTCGCGCGCTTTGGCGGCGTGGATGCCTCGGCTGTTCGAAAGCTGCGCGCCCTTGGGCAGCCAGTCGAACGGTGCAAGGTTCTCAACGCCCGCCGAGGTGGAATGGAACCATACCAACCGCCGCGCCGTGCTGCGCCCACGCGCGGTGTCGACCTTTGAGCCAAGGATCACCTCCGCCTCGGACAGCAGATCGTCGCGCCCGTCATCGTCGAAGGCGAGCGAAACGTCGATACGGCCTGACAGCGCTGGCCGCCCGCCCAGAGCCTCGGCCAACAAGTCGGGCGTGATCCAGTAGACGGCGGGCCTCGCCCGCGCGTTTTCGATGTAGACGCGGATGGGCGGGCTCATAAGACAGGTGACCTTGATGGTGTGAAGGCGGGGCCCAGAGGTCGCAACCGAACGCCCGGTCGCAGATGTCGATAGGGCAGGCGTTCAGAATCGCTGACATTGGCACCGGGCGCCAGCGCGATCAAAACCTCCTCGGCGAGCGGGCCGAAGTCGGCCCGGAAATGGACCGAACTTTTGACGGCTATGATGTCGAACGCAGACGGCTCGGCGCCGACATGCCGCATGATCTCCTGGTCGCCCATCTGTTGGTTGCGGCTGGTCACGACCACCACGACCCCGCTGTCAGTGCCGTCGGCAGCGTCTGGTAAGGTCACGCGCAAGGCCGCCATCGGGCCGAGATCCATGCGATACCCAAGGTAAAAGGGTCCGGTCGCCGTGAACCGTCCGTCGCCGACAGCCAGCACGCGTGCTCGCACCGCCAGGGGCGCATCGCCCGGCACCCTGCCGCGCCCGCCAAGGTCAAGATCAAGATGGGCGTCGACACCGGCGTAATGGGCGCGCTGTGCGGCGTCAGGATCTGCCATGCCGCCCAGCACGGCCCGCCTTTGGCCAGCGTGCGGATGCTCCAAAAGTGCTTTTAACAGGCCCGTCGTGTCGCCCGTGCCGCCGGCGCCGGGATTGTCCTGCGTGTCCGCGATGACAATGCGCGCGCCGCGCGTCGCATCAAGTTTGCTGTGCGCCCTCGCGACAGCCTCTTCAGCCGGCAAAACAGGGGTGCCGAAGCCGCTTTCGGCATCGCTCCAGGCTTTCGCCATCCGGTCAGCGGCGGCGTCAGCCTCGCCCTGTGTGGTGGCATAGGCCAAGGCTGTTGGGCCGCTGCGCGCCGCATCGGCCAAGGGAAAGCCGGACAGGACGTCTGCACTGACAAGCCCGGCTTCGGCCTCAAGCGCCGTGGCCAGCGCGACCAGTCCGGCCATCGGCTCGGTAATGGTCGCTTGCCAATGCAGAGGGACAAGGTAATCGCTGCGACGCAGCGCCTTGGCAAACGGTGCTCCGCGCGCCAACCGCGCGCTTAGCAGCGCGGCGGCTCGCTCGCCGGTCTCATAGCGATCGATGTGCGGATAGGTCCGGTAAGCGCACAGCGCGTCCGTTGCCTCAACCAGCGCGTCCGACGGGTTGGCGTGCAGATCGAGACTGGCGACAATCGGAATGGCGGGGCCGACAACATCGCGGATGCGGCGCACCAGCGTGCCTTCGCCATCTTCGAAGGCCTCGCTTATCATTGCGCCGTGCAGGCACAAATAGACCGCATCGAGGTCCGGCGCCCCGCCGAGCCGCGCGACCATCTCACCCGCAATGGCCTCGAAGGCTTGCGCCGTGACGGGCGCCGATGGCGTCGCTTCGGCCCAAAGCAGAGGCATGATCGTCGCGCCGGCCTCCGCAGCGCGGTCGCAAAAGCCGGCAATGGGAAGGGTGTAGCCGCGCACGGCCTCCATGAGCTCCGCGCCCGCCGCGAGCGCAGGGCGCCCGCCCTCACGGCGAAAGGCCTCCTCGTCAGCCGGCACGGGGCTGAAGCTGTTGGTCTCGTGATGGAAGCCGCCAACCGCGATCCGCCGACCGCGCAGCGCGCGCAACGCTCCACCGGACCTGCTCATGCGATCTCGCGTACTGTCTCGCCAGCACCGTCCCGCACGCGCAGACGGTCGATGGCATTGGTTTGGTGTAAGCGGGCGACCTTTCGGGCTTCGACCGGATCGCCACGCCTTACGGCTTCGAAGATCGCCTCATGCTCCTTTTGCGCTTCGGCGCTAAACCCCTCGCGCGCGGCAGACCATGTGCGTGTTTGGTGCACCGCATTGCGGATCACGGGCTCGAGAAACAAAAAGAAGGATGTGAAGTGCGGGTTGTCGGCCGCTTCGATCAGCGTGCGGTGGAAGCGAAAATCAGCCTCCTGGGCCGGCGCATCGTCTTGTAATCCGCCGAAACTTGCACCGCGGCGCGACCCCGAACGGGTCATCTCTTGGAGCTGTGCTTCGAGATCCGCGATGTGCGCGTCCGTCGCGCGGATCGCAGCGAGGCCTGCGGCCTCAGCTTCGATACCGGCTCGCAACTCCAAGATGTCAATGACCTCCCGGGAACCAACGTCACTGGACCGCAGCGCAAAGGAGAACCCGGTCACGTCAGCCTCCACGAAGGCGCCGACGCCATGTTTAACCCGCACCAGGCCCCGGGCTTGCAACCGGGACAGCGCCTCTCGCACCACCGAAATGGAGACCCCGTTCGTCTGCGCGATCTCACCGGCCGGCAACAGCCGACTTCCCGGTGTCAACGCGCCAGCGACGATGCTGTCAGCGAGCTGTCCTTCGATCTCTTCAACCAATGAATTGCGCGCCAAGATGGTGGCCTTGCTATGAGGTACTGGACGCGCCGATCATTAGATATCAGAGATCTGATGTCTAGGGATAACGGCAGGCTGGGCCTTGGCTGTTACGTCTTCCGGGGCTCGTTGCGGCGCGGTGGTTCTCAAACCTCTCAACGATCTACAAACAAGCTGATTGGCGAAGCAGCCGCGCAAAAAAGGCCGGAGTCCATTGGCCGCTACGATGTCCACCCATCAACCACGTACGCGCGGGCGGTCGCGGTTTGCCGGCGGATGTGCACCACGTTCTGGTAGGCCTCCGACTTCTGAAACGCGGTGGCCGCCTCAAAATCTGGGAACTCGACGATGACGATCCGCGCTTCGGGAGGTGTGCCTTCGATCGAGGCGGTCTGACCGCCTTTGGCGAGCACGCGCCCACCGAACGCGTCGATGCACTCGGCGGCAACGCGTGCATACTCCTGATAGGCCTCGGGATCGTGAACGGCGACTTCGCCAACAAAATAGGCGGGCATGGGAACGCTCCTCGGGTCGGTTAGCTGTGAAGGTCCACCGTTTGGCCGTCGGCAAGCAGCGTAAGGCGTGGCGCGAGCGTTGGCGCGAAGGCGTCGACATAGCCGCGCAAGCTGTCCCGCGTGACGGTGGCGTGGTCGGTGGTATCAAGGTGGATGGGAAAGAGGGTCGCGTCCGGCGCCGCGCGGCCGACGGCGACCACCTCAGGCGCCGTCATGATGATGGGCCCGAACCTGCCTTTCGACAGCGCGCCCCCGGCATTGAGGAACACCGCATCGGGCTCCATGTCGGTCAGCACCGTCCGCACATCATCTGTGAGCACCGTGTCCCCGGCGAAATAGACCCGCTGAGAACCCGGATGGTCGATGAGATAGCCGCGCGCCGGACCCGTGCGCTCCAGCATTTCCGGCGGGCCGTGCTCGGCGGGCGTTTCGGTGATGGTCAGGCCATCCAGGTGCACGGGCTGATCGGTCTCGCGCACATCGGCGAACCCCATGTCCCGGAGTGCGGGGGCATGCGGCTGAGGGCAGAGGATCGGCAGGTTCTTGGGAAGCCGGTCGCGCGCCATATCGCAAAAATGATCGGGATGAAGGTGCGTCACCAGCACTGCATCGACGCCGTCCAGCACCTCTTCAACCGACAGGGGCAAGTCGACCAGGGGGCTCGTGTCAGGCCCTTTGCCGAAGGACCCGTTCGCGCCCTTCGGCATCAGCCAGGGGTCCATCAAGATCGTCGCCGACGGCGTCGTGATGCGGACCGTGGCGTTGCGGATCAAGGTGATCTCCATACCGCGCGCCCAGCCTAGATGAACGTCAGGAGGCGCTGGGGCGTGCCTTCCATGATCATGGTAATCTCGTGCTCGGAAAAGCCGCGCGTGCGCATGTGCGGGATCACGTTCTCAAAAATGTGCCAATACCCGTGGCCGCCATAGGCGGTCAGCCGGGTCAGATAGCAAATGTCGTGGCTGATCACGACTTGCTCCAGATGCCCACGGTCGATCAGCTTGCGGATGTGCTTCAGCCGCATGCCATCGTTGGGCATGTCGATGTCGGGGTTCCAGGGATAGTAGGTCGTCTCCTGGCCAAACAGATCGTACTCGATGATGCAGCCAGTGTCGGCGAGACGAAACAGCTCATCATCATCGAAAATCGTCCGGTCGATGTGGCTGATGATCGTGCGCTCAGGCAAGCCGTCATGCTCGGCGATGAAATCCATCACCTCTTGCGGCTGATCGGCGTCGCGCCCTGGATGAATGTTGAGCGAAGCGCCGGTTTCCTTTTGGGCGATGATCGCGGCGTTCATCACCCGCTTTTCCAGATCGGTCCACGGGCTCTGGCAGCCGATCTCGCCGATGATGCCGGCGCGCACATCGGTGCCCCAACTGCCCTCAAAGACCTGGTCGACCATCTCGGCGGCGAAATCGTCGATGCTGCGGTCGTGATTGGCGGGATCTTGGTAGTCGTTCACATAGTGACCGCAGCCGGCGATCACGTGCGCACCGGTGGACGTCGCAATCTCTGCAAGGCCATCCGGATCCGGGCGCAGACCACCAGAGCTTAGCTCAACGATCGCCTTGCCGCCAGCGGCCACCATGTGGCCGACTTCTTCGATGGCGAGGTCGACCGAGCGCGACACCATGTTGCTGGCGATCTTCTTGCGCCCATAGTTGACCCGCCAGCAGTTGGACAGGGTGATCTCCAGGTCCTCGCCCTCGCGCGCGGCAACATCGGGCAGGCGAATGTCCCAGATCAGATGCTCGTGCATGAGCGTCTGGCCGAGCGCGTCGGGCTCGATCAAACCGGTGACGGTCTGCACTTTGCCTCTTAAGTCGTCGCGGCTGAGGCGGGTCATGACGCGCCTGCGCTGGCTGGCGTCGGCGCCGGCGGCAGCATCCGCCGCACATAGTCGGCGACGTCGGTCGTGTACGCCTCGGTGCCGTAAACGAAAGGATCGGGATAGTATTCGGCGTTGTTCTGAACGACGCTCGCGGTTTGTTCCCCGGCCATGTGCGCGATGAAGCCGAGCAGCATGTCCATCCCGGCGGAGACGCCGGCGGACGTCCAAATCGGGCCATCGTGGACGTAGCGATCCTGGACCAACTCCACCCCGTCCAGCTCGGCCATGTGCGCCAGGAATTTCCAGTTGGTGGTGGCTTTGCGGCTATCGAGCAGCCCGGCGGCGTGCAGCATCAGCGAACCGGTGCACACGGATAGCACGGCTTTGCTTGTCGCCGCGCTTTCTTTCAGGAAGGCGAGCATCGCCGGGTTCTTCATTTCTTCCAGCGCGGTGAACCCGCCGGGTACGAGCAGATAGTCGAACGCCGGGCTGTCCTGGAACGCATGATCGGGCGTCACCGACAGGCCCTTGGCGCATTTTATCGGCGCGCCGTCTTGCGAGAGCGAAAAGCAAGACGGACCGTCGGCGTAGGCGTTCCACATCGTGGCCATTTCCCACGGGCCGATGAGATCAAGCTCCTCAAAGCCGGGGAACATTAGGAAGGCGAAGCGTTTGTCAGCAAACGTCATGGTGTCCTCAGGGTCTTGTTCATCGGGGCTTGCGTCAGGATCTTGGTCGGACGGTTTGTGGGAAGGCGGAGCGCTTAGTGCGTCGTCCGATAAACGGTTTCTCGGGCCGCCAGGCAGTCATCGAGCCGGCGCGTGAACGTGTCGAGATCATCGTCGGTTGCGGCGACCGAAAGGGCGATGAACCCCCGGCGCGCGATGTAGATGCCCGCGTCCAGGAGATCGAGAAAGAGCAGCTCTTTCGCCGCTTCGTTCGAGCCGGCCAGGTCTTCCGGGCGAACAATCGGGTCGCGCACCGCATGGATGTTCATCAACGAGCCGACCCCGGTGACCTGAAACGTCCCACCATGGCGTTCGAAGATGCTGGCGATGCGGGCGCTCAACGCTTCGCCGCGCGCGTGGAGGCGCTCAGCATCGGCGGATGTAAACGCCTCCGACAGCGCCGCGATGCCAGCACTCATGGACACAACATTGTTGTTGAACGTGCCAGCGTGGGGCAGGGCGTTCGGCTGGGTCGGATCGTAGAGCGCCATCAGCGCGTCGCTGCCGCCAAACGCACCGAACGACATGCCGCCGCCCACCCATTTGCCGAGCGTCACAAGGTCTGGCGTGACGCCAAACAGCGCCGACGCGCCGTTCGGTCCGAAGCGCGATGTCATCACCTCATCGAAGATCAAGAGCGCGCCGCAACGGTCGGCCTCAGCGCGGACATGCGCCAAGAAGCCATCATGCGCGGGAATGCAGCCCGATGAGCCGAGCATCGGCTCGATGATGATGCAGGCCAGTTCGTCGCCATGCTCGTCGATGACGGCGCTCACCGAGGCGGGATCGTTGTACCGGGCGACCACATAGGGGAATGGGGCGTTGATCGGCAGGCCATCCCCGCCGAAGTAGAGAACCGCCCCGTGGTAACCGCCGCGGAACACCATCACCTTCTCGCGCCCGGTCGTGGCCCGGGCGGTGGCGATGGCCATCATATTGGCTTCGGTGCCCGAATTGGTGAACCGTACTTTGCGCATCGCCGGGAACCGCTCGACCACCAGCCGCGCCAGTTCCGGTTCGTAGCCATTGTGGGCGCTCAGATTCACGCCGTGATCAAGCGCGCCATCAATGGCCCGCCGGATCGCGGGATGCGAGTGCCCGAAAACGCCGGCGGTGTATTCGCCCAGCATGTTCAGATAGCGGTGACCGTCCAAATCCTCGATGGTGCTGCCCTCACCGGACGCGGCGCGGATCGGAAAGGGGCCGTGATAGAGCACCGTACGCGTGTTGCCGCCGGGCATGTAGTTGCTGGCCGCCTCATGGGCGGCGAGGCTTTTGGGCCGCTTCGCCGCATAGGCAGCCCGCGCGTCGGCCAATTGGTCGGATAGTGTGGAGTTGCGAAGCATCAAGCGACCTCAAAACACGACGGACGGCAACCACAGCGCCAGCTGCGGGAAGGCCATCAGGGCCAGGATCATAAGGAACATGAGGATGACGAACGGCGCCGACCCGACGATCACATCCATGATCGAACCGGTGCCGCGCACGCCTTGCACGACGTACAAATTGACGCCGATGGGTGGGGTGATGAGCGCCGCTTCAAGCAGCAGCGTCACGACGATCCCGAACCAGATCGGATCGTAGCCAAGCTGGACGACAACCGGCACGACCACCGGGACGGTGATCAAGATGATCGAGAACCCTTCCAGAAAGCAGCCAAGGATCAGGTAGAAGACGACGATGGCGAGCATCAGCTGCGTTGGCGACAGATCGAGCGAGATCACCGCATTGGCGATGTCTTGCGAGATCCCCAAGAACCCGATGACGAAGTTCAGAACGAAGGCACTCAGCACGATGGCGACGACCATCGCCGTCGTCCGCATGGTCCCTTGGATGGCTTCTCTCAGAATGGGCCAGGACAAGCGGCGCAGGACGGCGGCGAGGAAGAGCGCCGCGACCACGCCAAAGGCCGCCGCCTCGGTGGGCGTGGCTATGCCCGCATAGATCGTCAGCACCACCACCGCGAAGATGAACAGCGGTGGCAGCAGGTCGGGCAGCACCTCGATGCGACGCGACCAGCTGGTCTTCACCGGTGTGCCTCCCAGTTTCGGCTTGGCGATGCAGACGATCATGACGAACGCCATGAACATCAGTGCCAGCAGAATCCCAGGGATGAAGCCTGCCAGATAAAGCCGCGGGATCGAGGTCTCGGTCAGGATGCCGTAAATGACGAGGATCACCGACGGTGGGATGAGGATGCCGAGAGTGCCGCCGGCCGCAATGGTGCCCAGGAACAGTGGTGGCGCGTAGCCGCGCCGCTTGATCTCGGGCATGGCCACCGTGCCGATGGTTGCAGCCGTCGCGACCGACGAGCCCGACGAGGCGGCGAATAGCGCCGACGAACCGATGTTCGCATGCATGGTGCCGCCGGGCAGCCAGGAGATCCATTCGACAAGGGCATTGTACATGCGGTACATGCGTTCGGCGATGCCGGCCCGCAGCAAGATTTCGCCCAGCATGATGAAGAACGGAATAGCGACGAGCGTCTCCGACGACATCGCCTGCCAGGCGACTTCGCCCAGCATCGGGTAGAGATTGATCGGCGAGAACACGCTCGCCAGCAGCAAGGCCAGAAGCCCAAGCGCGGCGGCGACGCTGACCGACAGCGCCAGAATGCCAAGCAACATGGAGAGCGAAATCGCAATCACGTTTGCTGCTCCGACCGGCTGGTTTGGCGCTCAGGCACGCTGGCTTTGATCTGCTCGATCTCTTCGGCAAGATCGTTGCCGGGCGCCAGATGGGCAGTCGTGCGGTCACGCCAGGCCCGCCAGCCGACAACCAGGGCTGCAACGCAGCAGAAGGCGAGGCCGAAAGCCCAGAACACCTGCGGAATGGCCAGAGGCACCCTCAGGATCGTGATCGAGCGGTCGCCGTCGATAAAACTGTCGATGGTTAGCGAAATCGCCCGTTCGGTCAGGAACAGGAAAACGATCAGGAACGCGGCCCAGGCAATGATGTCGAGGCCGGCCCGCACACGTCCGGGCAGCAAGTTGCGAACGATGTCGATGCGCACATGGCCACGGATCAACGTCGTCCACCCGAAGGCGAGGGTTGTGGCGCCGGCAAAGACGTAGGTCGTGATCTCGTGCACGCCGCTGATCGACACGCCCACATATTTGCGCAGCAGCGTTTCAGCGGTGACGAGAAAGGCGGTGCCGATCAACGCCAAGCCACCCAGATGCACGAGGCGGCGCGCGACCCGGTCGATCACCCCGCCAGGCGCTGCCCTGTCAGGCTGGTCAGCTGCGCCGGTTGGCGCAGCTGAGGGGTTGGGATCGATGGACGACGTCATCGGATGGCGACGGGCGTTGCGGCGGTCGCGCGCCTTATTGGGCCATCGCTTCCATGCCGATCACAGCGCCAGCGGTGGCGTTCCAATTGTCAGCGCAATCGGTGCCGCAGCGGTCCGCGAAACGGCTGAGCACCGTCTGAGACAGAACCTCTTGGCGGATGGCATTGTTCTCTTCGCGGTCGCGGACGAGAACCATCTCGGCGGGGTCGCCATAGCGGCAGGCGTCCCCGCCTTGGGTTTCGCCGGTCAGGCAGGCGATGCCCTGTTGTGCGCTGTCGGCAAGGCCGGCCCATGTGCTGTCCTCAAAGGCTTCGGCTTCTTGGGTGATGATGGCCTGAGCCTCTTCGCTCAGACTGTTCCAGCGGTCCATTGAGATGGCGAGAAACGCCATGCCGGTCGACACGGGTGTTTCGTACAGATGGGTGACAACGTCCTGCCATTTGGACGTGTACATGCTTATGCCGCTGGAGACGCCGCAATCGATTACGCCGCGCTGAAGAGCAGCCGGCACTTCGGTCAGCGGCATTGAGACGGCAACGCCGCCAAGGCCTTCGGCCATGTCGCTGAGCGTCGTGGAGTAGGTCCGGATCTTCCGGCCTTCGAGATCGCCAAGCGACTCAAAAGCTTCGTTGCAGACCAGCACCTGAGCCGGGAAGGGGTAGTTGGCCAGAAGCTTCATGTCGTAGATCTCGGCAAACGCTTCTTCCATTGTCGGCGCGTAGGCGTTAGCGATCTGTCGGCCCTGGTCGACAGAGCCAGGGGCAAGAGCAAGATCGATGCCTTCAAACACCGGGTTGCCGGACACGATGTAGGTGGCGACGCCATAGGCGCCATCGAACACGCCGGTGTCGACAAGACGGACCAGTTCAGTACCGGTCAGGCCCAGTTCGTTGATCGCTTGCACGTCACCGGTGATGCTACCGCCTGAAGCCTCGGTAATGGCGTCCCACAAAGGCACCTCGTAGTCGCCGAACATGTTGGCGAAGCTCCACGTCCCCACGATGCGGAAGGTTTCTTCCTCGCTTTGGGCCAGTGCAATTCCGGTGCTTGCCGTTAGCGCGACCAGCGCGCTTGTGAGAATTCTCTTGATCGCCATGATTTCGGCCTCCTGTGGTCGGATCGCAAAAGTGTGGGCGACTTTTGGACGAGGCCGAATGACATTGTACGGTCAAATTCTGCCAAACTGACACTGCCACCGAAAAGCTGGGCGGGCACATGGCACACCAAGGCGGCACGTGCCGCGTCGGTGTGCAACATCAGTCCCGCTCACGCAGCACATGCTGGGAGGGTGGATTGCCGTGGTGCAGGCGGTAGGCCGTCCGAAACGCCTTCTCCGATCGGTAGCCAACCGTGCTGGCAACGTCTTTCACCTGGCCGCCCATCGTCAGAAGGTGTCGCGCGCGGTCGAGCCGAGCCCGTTCGACGAACTTCGAGGGCGTGGTCCCCACTTCATTGACGAAGCGCCGATGGAATGTGCGTTCGGTCATCCCGACGCTGTCCGCCATGTCCGCCACGCAGATCGGCTCATGCAGATGCGTGTCGATCCAAGCCACCAAGTCGGAGAAGCGCTGCCCGGCACGGGCTTGTGCGTCGAGCATGGGGCTAAGTTGGGATTGGCCGCTGGTCCGGCGCATGTGAACAACGAGACGCTTGGCCGTCGTCGACATGATCTGCTGCCCGAGATCGGCGTCGACCATCGCAAGGCAAAGATCGATGCCGGTGGTGACACCCGCCGACGTCCAGATCTTATCATCGACGACATAGACGCTCTCAGGCTCGACGCTGGTCTCCGGAAAGGCGCCGGCGAAGTCGCCGCAGCTCGCCCAATGGGTCGTCGCGCGGCGCTCCGTCAGGATGCCTGCCTGGGCGAGGATAAACGACCCGGTGCACACCGAGCCCATCCGCTCCACCCGGTCGCAGGCGTTTCGCAGCCAGGTGAGCAAGTCCTGGTCGGCGCGGGCGTTGGCAAGGGCCGGGTCCCGGCCACCGACCACGAGCACCGTGTCGGTCGGTTCCGGCGTAAGGTCGCCCAGCGGGACCGTTTCCATCCGTGGCGGCGACGATCCGCTGATCAGCCCGCCATGGGTTGAGGCGATCACGATGTCATAGGCCGTGCGGCCGGCAAGCCAGTTGGCCATGTCGAACACCGACACCGGCCCTGACAGGTCCAAAAGCTGGAACCCTTCATAGACGATCATGATGACGCGTCGTGACGACGCCTGGGGTAGCATGGGTGCGCTTCGCCTCGTTTGCGGCCGCTAAGGCAGCCAGTCGCCAACCGTGCGGTCCCAGGCGCCTTGCCTCAGATCGCCCGTCGCCGCGATGATCTTGTGCTTGGCGACCTTTCGCCCGGGCGTGCGCGGTAGCTCGTCAGCATAGTCGATAAACCTTGGGATCTTGAACCCGGCGAGCCGGGTCGTGCAATGCGCGATGATCTGCTCGGGCGTTACGGTCTGCGGCGTCTCACCGTCGACCAGGATGAGATAGGCTTTGACCTCTTCGCCGCGGTAGTCGTCGGGAACAGGCAGAACCGCTGCTTCCGATATCCCAGGCAGTTCTTGCAGCACGGCTTCCACCTCACGCGCGGCGATGTTCTCGCTGGAGCGCCGGATCATATCTTTCTTGCGGCCGACAATGGTGAACCAGCCGGCCTCGTCTTGCATGAACAGGTCCCCGGTAGCGAACCAACCGTCGACGAACGTGACGGCGTTCGCGTCCGGCTTGTTCCAATAGGCTTTGGCCACCGAGTCGCCTCGGATCCAAAGCTCGCCAATGGTCCCGCGCGGCACGGGCTTCGCGTCATCGTCGCGGATTTCCGCCTCGCGAAACGGTAGCGGCCAGCCGCAGGACTGCGATCCGGCGCGGTGCGTGGCTTGCGTTGGCGTGTAGAGCGCAAGGCCGATCTCGGTCATGCCGAAGCATTCGCGGGCGCTGAGGTTGAACCGTTCTTCCGACGCCGCTCGGTTGGGCCCGCGCCAGTTGAACGTCCACACGCTCTTGAGCGGGTTGTCGTCATCATCGGCCCGCGCAGCCTGTTTGGTGACGACTTCGGGCATGAGCGCGCGGTCCACCCCGTTCTGCCGGCACCAATCGACAAAGCGGCTGGCGCTTGCTTGCCGCGCAGCATGGATGGTCCCGCCATCGTAAAAGGCCGTCATCGTCAGCCATTGCGGGTCCATGTAGAAATAGGGCTGCGCGGCGAGCACGTTCTTCGGCTTGTGGGCGAACATGTGGTAGGCGATATGCGCGGTCAGCAGCCAGTACCGAGCGGTTAGCTCCACGCCTTTGGGAAAGCCGGTCGTGCCCGACGTGTACTGGATGTTCATGAGGTCCGACCCGGCGACCGGCCAATCGGCGTGCCAGGTCGGATCGCCATCGGCAAGAAGCGTGTCCCAGCCTGTCATCGCCCCCGGATCCGCAGCGCCGACAAGGATGGTGCGGTCGGCTGGAACGTGGGCGCCGGCCTTCTCCCACGCCTGGTAGACGGGCAGCAGGCTCTCATCGATGACAACGAACTGAGCCTCGCTGTCGGAGACCACATAGGCGACCTCGCGCGTCGTGTAGCGGACGTTCACGGGCACGACCGTGGCGCCCAGCAGGGCGAGCGCACACCAGGTGATGGGAAACTCAACGCGGTTGGGCACCATCATCGCAACGCGCGTCCCATGCCCGACGCCGCGTGTGTGGAGGGCATGCGCCAGCGCCCAGGCCTCACGCCCCAGCGCGCCATAGGTCCGGGTCTCGTGATCCTCAAAGAAGTTCAGCGCCGGCGCATCGGCAAAGCGTGTGAAGCGCTCGTCAAGATAGGCGCGCAGCGATGGCGCAATCGGGATCGCTTCGATCCGCGCGCGCTCGGCCTGCAAGATGGGTAGGATCTGGGTGTCGTCCACGGCCGTGCGCCTTTTTAAGTCCGTGTGAAGATTACGTTGGTGATGGCGTGGGCCGTCTGGATGACCTGAGGCACGATCTCGGCCTCCAGCCGCTCCAAGGTCCAGCGCGAGGTCGGCAGCGCGACGTTGATCGCGGCGACCGCGAGCCCATCGGCATCAAGAACGGGCACGGCGCACGACAGGTCGCCGACGATCAGTTCCTGCGATTGAAGTGTGTAGCCTTTGACACGGGTCTCAGCGATGAGCGCACGCACTGCGTCTGGGTCGTAGATCGTGTGCTGGGTGTGCGCGCGCCACTCGGTGTTGGCGAACACGTCGTCCACCACGTCAGGCGGCTGATGGGCAAGAAGGGCCCGCCCCGGCGCCGTGCAGTAGGCCGGCAGCCGCGCGCCAAGATGCATCTCGTAGGAGACGATGTGCCGTGACGGGAAACGGCCGACGACCATCACATCGGCGTCGACCAGCTGGGTCAGGTTGACCGTTTCCTCGCACTCGTTGTGGAGGGCGCGCAGCAGCGGCGTCGCCCGTTCCGTCAGCCAGTCGCAGCGCAGAAACCCATTGCCAAACTCCAGGCAGCGATTGGTGGGCCGGTAGAGCTTCCCCGCCCGTGTCTGCCGCATGTAGCCGAGCTTGACGAGCGTGTGGACGAGGCGCTGCACCGCCGAGCGGCCATACCCGCTGCGAGCCGCCAGCTCGGCGAGCGACAGGGGGCCGGTTTCGTTTTGAAACAGCGAGAGGATGGCCAACGCCTTGCCGGCAGACGCGATGAACAGAGGGTCTTCTGTGGTCATGGTTCTTTGTAAGCGCGACTTGACTCGTCCCGTACCCTACTGCACTCTGATTGAAATGCAATTAAAAAAATCGCTATGCAATTAAAACGACTGGAGAGCTTGCAATGACTCATTCCCGTTTTGATGTGACCCGACGCCGGTTTGGCCAACTTATTGGCGCCGCTGCGGTGGGCACGTTGGCGGCGCCTGCGATCATCCGTGCGCAGGACCGCACGCTGACGGTGCGCGACCCCGGCGGCCCGTATGCGCAGGGGTTCAAAGAGGCGTTTTACGACCCGTTCTTTGAAGCGACCGGCATTCAGGTGACGGGCGTGCAGGGCGACCACGCGCCAACGGGGCTGATCGCCTCGATGGTCGACGCCGGCAACTACACCTGGGACGGCTCCATTCTCTCTGACAACGCGCACCAGGTTCTGGTGGCGCAGAACTATCTGGAGCCGATCGAGGTCACCGATGCCATCCGCGAGGTGCCCGAGCAGCTGCGTACCGAGTATCTGATGGGCACAGATGTGGTCGGCGTGATCCTCGCCTACCGTACCGACACGATGGGCGAGGGGGCTCTTACCCGCTGGGCCGATGTTTGGGATGTTGAGGGTAGGCCCGGTTTGCGTGCCCTGCGCCGCAGCGCCTTCGACACCACCGAACAGGCGTTGCTCGCGGATGGTGTCAGTGGCGACAGCCTCTACCCGCTCGATTTCGACCGCGCCTTTGCGGCCCTCGACCGGCTGAAGGACGACGTCGCCATCTGGTGGACCGGTGGTGCGCAGACCTCCCAATTGCTGGCCACCGGCGAAGTCGATGTTCTGCCGACCTGGAACGCTCGCGCGCAGACCGCCATTGATGACGGGGCGCCGGTCATGATCAACTGGAACGAAGCGCTCTACACCTTCGAGGGCTGGGGCATTCTGCGCGGCGGACCGAAGGTGGATCTGATGCAGGAGTTCGTGAGTTTCTGTGCTCAAGGCCCGCAGCAAGCCCTGTTCACCCCGCATCTCGCCTCCGGCCCGACGAACCCGTCGGCCTATGCGACGATCCCCGAAGAACGGGCTGCCGTTCTGCCATCGAACCCGGTCTTCTTTGACAATATGGTCAAGTCGAACGCCGGTTTCTGGGGCGGGGTTGGTGACGAAGCCAACGAACGGTTCAACGCGTGGGTGCTGAGCTAACCTCGGAGCCCAAGGCGGCGGCGCAACCCTCCCTTGCGCCGCCAACATCTATTCTGACATCTGACATGTCTCCCCCCACGTCCGCGATGTCCGACAAGCTGAAGATCACCGGGCTGCGCAAGACCTACGGCGCGGTCACGGCGCTTGACGACGTCAGCCTGACGATGCGCCAAGGTGAGTTTCTGACCCTCCTTGGGCCGTCGGGCTCGGGCAAATCTACGCTTCTGTGGGCCGTCGCCGGCCTCAACGCGCCCGATCGCGGCACCATCGCGCTTGATGGCGTCGACGTGACCAACACGCCGCCCCATGACCGTGACCTGGGGATGGTGTTCCAGAACTACGCGCTGTTCCCGCACATGACGGTCGCCGAGAACATCGCCTTTCCATTGCGCATGCGCGGCGTTGGATCGCGGCAGATCGATGAGGCTGTCGCCAAGGTGCTCGATACCGTCCAACTGGCCCATGTCGGCGCCCGCCCGCCATCGGCCTTGTCGGGTGGCCAGCAGCAGCGCATCGCGCTGGCGCGGGCGATGGTCTACCAGCCGTCGATCATCTTGATGGATGAGCCATTGGGCGCGCTCGACAAGAAGCTGCGCGACCGGCTCCAACTGGAGATCAAGGGGCTGCACGAGCGCCTCGGCGTCACGATCCTCTACGTGACCCATGATCAGGAAGAGGCGATGGTCATGTCGGACCGCATCTGCCTGATGAACCATGCGAAGATCGAGCAGATCGGAACGCCGGAAGAGCTGTACCGGCGGCCAAAGAGCCTGTTTGCGGCGGAATTTTTAGGCGAGTCCGTGCTGCTCGCCGGCCTCTACGATGCCGCGACATCGACCGTGACCTTGCAAGATGGCGCGCAAGACGGCGCGCAAAACCGCGCATCAGTGTCGCTGGGCGGTCATGCCCTAGATCGGCCAAGCGGGCCGGTCACCTTGATGACCCGGCCCGATGCCATCGCCTTCGTGCCGCCTCAAGAGGCCCCTGACACCGCCTTGCGCGTGACGGTGACCTCTGTGGTCCTCGCCGGCGCCTTGACCAAACTGTTCGCCGAAACCGCCAGCGGGCTTGCAGTGCAGAGCAACTGCCTCACCGGGTCCGGCGCTGGTGTTTATGAACCAGGGACCGAGCTGGCCGTGACGTTCGATCCGGCCTCCTGCGTCCTGTTGGAGGCCAACCACTTGGCTAGCTACGGCGATGGCTAGCGGGCAAAAAACGACCTGGATGCTGACCGGGCCGGCGATCCTGTTCCTCGCCGTCTTCTTCCTCGTGCCGGTATCCTGGCTGCTTGGCCTCAGCGTCTTTGACGAGGGGTCGCTGACGGCGGCGAACTATCAGCGGCTTGCCGATCAGCCGCTCTACGCCCGTCTCCTCGGCATCACCTTGACGATTGCCGGCTGGACGACGCTTCTTGCGGTTGTCGGCGGCTATCCGGTTGCGTTCTTGATCGCGCGGACGCGCGACTGGCGCGGCATTCTGCTCTTGCTCGTGCTGCTGCCGTTTTGGACGAGCTTCCTTGTCCGCGCCTTCTCCTGGATGGTGCTGCTCGGTCGGCGCGGCGCGCTCAACCAGTTCCTCGAAGGGGCGGGCTTGATCGACGCGCCGCTCGCCTTGATGTTCAACCTCACAGGCGTGCTGGTCGCCATGGCACACGCCATGCTGCCGCTCGCGGTGATGACCATGCTGCCGGTGATGCTGAACATCGACCGGAGATTGCTGCTCGCCTCGCAGACGTTGGGGGCAAAGCCCGGCTCGGTCTTCTGGCGCATCTGGTTCCCACTTTCGATGCCAGGCGTCGCAGCGGCGGGTATTTTGGTCTTCGTCACCTCGCTGGGTTTTTTCATCACGCCGGCTCTGCTTGGGTCCGAGCGCGAAACAGTCATCGTTCAAGAGATCATCTTTCAGATCCAGCAGCTCCTCAACTGGGGCTTTGCTGGGGCCATCGGCGTGCTGGTGCTGGTGACCGTCCTTGCGATCTTGGCGTTCTACAACGCCGTGTTCGGCTTTGCTGGCGTGGCTGGCAGCGCAAGGCAGGCCACATCAAAACCTCTGCTATCGGCCATCACCAAACCCGTCGGCAATGCGGTGCTCGGCGGGTTGGCGCGTGTGACCGATGCACTCTACGATGCTCTCGCTGCCTTGCGCCTCGTGGGCCGCAGCGCGAGCGCCGAGCGTGGGCCGGGTTACCCGCTGCGCCTAGTCACCGCGCTTATTTTGGGCTTCTTGATCGTTCCGACGCTGTTCATCGTCCCCGTCTCGTTCACTGAGGCGAGCTTTCTGTCCTGGCCGCCGCGTGGCTTTTCGCTCCAATGGTTCGGTGCGGTTGCCGAGAGCGCGGTGTGGCAGGAGGCGGCCCTGCGGTCGGTCCTCGTCGCGCTGCTCGCAGCCAGCCTTGGCCTTGCGATTGGTGTCCCCGCCGCCTTCGCGCTGGCGCGGCGCAGCTTTCGCGGAAAGCAGGTGCTGTTCGCCCTGACCGTCGCGCCGGTGGTCGTACCCAACATCTTCATCGCAGTTGGGCTGTTCTATCTGTTCTCGCGCCTTGGTCTGACCAGTACGACGGTGGGCCTCGCCCTCGGCCACGCCGTTTTGGCGATCCCTTATGTCGTGGTCACGATGATGGCCGTCGTCCGCGACTATGACGAACGGCTGGATTACGCCGCGTACACGCTTGGCGCGAACAAGCTGCGCACCCTGGTAGAGATCACCCTGCCGCTGATCCGCCCGGGCCTGGTGTCGGCGTTCATGTTTGCGTTCATCATCAGCTTCGATGAGCTAACGATTGCGCTCTTCCTCACCGGGGGGACGATGATCACCCTGCCCAAGAAAATGTGGGACGATGCGGTGCTGCAAGTCAGCCCTGAGCTTGCAGCGGCCTCGGTCTTGCTTATGGCGTTTATGACCTGTGTGATCTTGGCCGCAGAACTCTTTAGGCGGCGCGCAGCCCGCATAAAAGCGAGGGAACCATGAGTGATGGCGTGACGCTGGAGCGGAACGGCGCGGTTGCGACGCTGACGCTCGACCATGGCAAGGTGAACGCCATGACGCCGGCCATGCACAAGGCGCTCTACGAGGCCTTGGTCAGCTTCATCAACGATGATCGGATCAAGGTCGGCGTGCTGACCAGCCCGCCCGGCAAGCCGTTTAGCGTCGGCGAGGACATCAAGACGCCGCGGCCCGCCGAGACGGCCGAGGAGAAGGTGTGGCGCCATCTCAATCCCCACGGCGCCGAAGCCGCCGGAGGCGAGCCAGGCCGGCCAGGCTGGGATTGGGACATTCTAACGCTCGAACGCTTCAAGCCGATGATCGGCGCCGTGCGCGGTTGGTGCCTTGGCCAGGGCATTTTGTACCTCCTCCACCACACCGACATCCGCTTGGCCTCGCCCGATGCGAAGTTCGGCTTTCCCGAGATCGGCTACGCGATGGGCGGCGTCGGCGGCTGGATCCGGCTGGCGCGCCAAGTGCCGCACGTGCATGCGCTGGAACTGCTGCTGACCGGCGATACGATCGATGCGGAGCGCGCCGCCGAGATCAATCTGATCAACCGCGTCGTGCCGGACGCGACCTTGTCTGAGGAAGCGCATCAGCTCGCCGAGCGGATCGCCCGCCACCCGGCACTTGGCATCCGGGTCGAGATGGAGAGCTACTACCGCGCCCACGATATGACGCGCGAGCAGGCGACAGCCTTCGGTGCGCATCTCTACCGGCTGCAACGCGTTGCGGCGGGTGAGCAGGATTTAGGCTCTTTTTTGCGGAAGCCCAAATAGGTTTGGCGGCCTCGTATTCGGGTATGTGATGTCGTCTGGCGACGAACAGGGCGGGGTGCGCCCGAAACGGGCCAGGCTGTGTCGGTGAACTAACGTTTTGCCCAAGCGCGGTAAGGTTCAAGCAGAAGCGCGGCGAAGGGCGCCGCCTTGGCGATGTGGTCGGATGTGTACCAGCCCGCTTCATGCAGCAGGTTGATGGTGCCGATCACCTTCGGGCCATCGGCGCGCGCTGTATCGATCACCGGCATGTTGAGGCACGACGCGCAGCCCAAGGCTGCAATGGTCTCATGGTCGAAAAAGGCCCACCGAATATCGTCTGCGTCCTTGCCGATCCAGGGCTGCAGGCCTTCCAGCACATGCTTGCCCCACCCTGTCATCTCGCCGAGCGGCTTGCGCCCGCCGATGGGGTATTCGACCGGGTGGCTGGTGTAGATGCGCGCCGCTTCGTTGGTGCCATAGTCGAGGGCCATGAGCGTGAAAAGTTTGTGGCCGATCATCGCCCCGAGCGCGTGCTCCAGCGCTGGATAAAGATCATCGGCGGTTTGGCATCGCTCAAGAAGGGTTTGCGCGTCGGTCATGGTTTTGCCCCCTTCGCGATGCGGCCCTTGAGGAAGGGGCCGGGCGGCG
>JAHCMG010000015.1 GCA_019192585.1 Devosiaceae bacterium MH13 | reverse complement strand
CGTTGGTTGGTCTTAGGCGGAACCTCAGGCATCGGCCGCAAAGTGGTCTCCGAGGCAGCCAAGCGCGGGCACGCCGTCCGCGCCTTTGGACGCAGCGCTGACCAGGCCGCGTTCACTGACGGCGATGTCGAGGCCGTGCGCGGCGACGCGCTTGAGGCAGAGGACGTTCGGTCGGCACTTGAAGGGTGCAGGGTCGTCGTTCAGGCGCTTGGCATCCGCGAACGCCTTGAAATGCTGTGGGAAGAAGAGACCCTGTTCTCAAGCGCGACACGGTTGCTTCTGCCAGCAATGGAGCAGGCGGGCGTGTCGCGGCTGATCACGGTCACCGGCTATGGCGCTGGCGACAGCGCCAACCGGATGAGCTTCCCGGCGAAACTGTTCCACAGCGCCGTCCTGGGCAAACCCTATGAAGACAAAACCCGCCAGGAGGAGCTGATAGCGGCAAGCGATGGCATCGATTGGACCATCGTCCGACCCACGGTTCTGACCAATGGCAGCCTTTCAAAAAGGTACCAGGTGCTGACCGATCCGCGCCGGTATCGTTTGGGCGTGATTTCGCGGGCGGATGTGGCCCACTACATCGTCGACGCTGGCGAAAAGGGTCTCAACATCCACCAGGCCGTGGTGCTGGTGTAGGCTTTTTGCTCGGCTCTAAGCCCTAGCCGCCGGTGACGCTCATGTGGCGGCCAACAGCTGGCGCGGCACGCTCGCGATCAATGACAAAGTCATGGCCCTTGGGCTTGCGGGAAATTGCTTCATCGATCGTTCGATGGAGAAGCTCGTCGCCCTCCGACGCCCGCAACGGCCCGCGCAAGTCGGCCGCGTCTTCCTGGCCAAGGCACATGAACAGCGTGCCCGTGCAGGTGACCCGCACCCGGTTGCAGCTCTCGCAGAAATTGTGCGTCAGCGGCGTGATGAAGCCCAAACGACCGCCGGTCTCTTCGATCTTCACATAGCGCGCCGGCCCGCCTGTCCGGTCGGGTAGATCGGTGAGCGTGTAGCTCTCTTCAAGGCGCTTGCGCACCGTGTTCAGCGGCAAATACTGGTCGGTGCGGTCGCCATCAATATCGCCCAGCGGCATGGTCTCAATCAGCGTGAAATCCATGTTTTGGCCGTGCGCCCATTCGATCATCTCGGGGATCGCGTGCTCGTTAACATCGCGCAGCGCCACCGCGTTGATCTTCACTTTCAGGCCTGCATCCTGGGCCGCGGCGATGCCTTCCATCACCTTGCCAATCTCACCGCAGCGTGTGACGGCGCGGAAGCGGTCGGGATCGAGCGTGTCGAGCGAAACGTTGACGCGTTTAACGCCGTGGCGCGCCAAATCATGCGCAAAACGGGCTAGCTGAGAGCCGTTGGTGGTCAGCGTCAGCTCTTCAAGGTCGCCAGACTTGAGGTGCCGCGAGAGGCTCTCCACCAGCGACATCAGGTTTTTGCGCACCAGCGGCTCGCCGCCGGTCAGCCGCAATTTGCGGACCCCGCGCGCAATGAACGCCGAGCACAGCCGGTCGAGCTCCTCAAGCGTCAGCAATTCCCGCTTGGGCAGGAAGGTCATGTCCTCGGCCATGCAATAGACACAGCGGAAGTCGCAGCGGTCGGTGACCGACACGCGCAGATAGGAAATCGACCGACCAAACGGGTCGATAAGCGGCGGCTGAGATTGATTAGATGATGCTTGCATGGCGGGCATACTATCGTTGAAACGCCTGTTGTAAAGCCGCCGTTTCGGGCCGTGCCAGGGGTATCACGTCGCAGCCCAATCGAGGGTCATCGACAACGTGAGGGCCCCGCCCGGCGCCAGCACTTTCAGGCCCGGCTGGCCGGGCAGATTGTGCGCGTCAATCGGGTGCGAAACCGGCTCGAAGCAAAAGAAGTCGGCGTTGGCAGACGGCGCGAAAACCACTGCGGTCGTGCACTCGGGGCTGCGGATGGTTACTGATCGCGCACCCTGCCCCTGGCTTATACGCGCCGTGCCCGACCACTCGGAAAAGGCGCCATCGAGCGGCGTTTGAGGCAGGCTCGCGCCGGCATCAAAGCGCAGTGACGCTGGCAGCGCTTGCGGGGCCTTGGTCGCGGGGAGCTTATCGGGCTGTCCAGGCCAATGGCCGCCAAAGGTCGTCTCGAGCCGCGTGTGCTCATCGCGCGGAAACCAGGGGTGGAAGCCGCCACCAAAGGGAAGCCGCTCAGGCCCGGTGTTCGTTATCGTCAGGGCGGCATCAAGGCCGTCCACGCGCAATTCGTAGATAACCTCGACTTGATAGTGGAATGGGCCGAACTGGCCCGCATGGCTGAGCGTCGCCGATGTCGTGGTTACCTGCCCGGTCGCCCATGCGGCCTGAAAGGCATCGCCATGGATCGGGTAAGGTTCGCCGGGCAGGTTCGGGGCCAGCGTGTGCTCACGCCCCCCAAAGGCAAACCGGTGCGCGATGCGGTTGGAGAATGGCGCCAAAAGGTTGCAGCCGAGCGCAAACGGCCCATCCGCCGGATTGCCAGACCATGGGCGCGTGACCGGCAACCCACCCACCGTCAGATCGCCGATGGCCGCTCCCATCGCGGGCACGAGGGTGCAAAGCGCTTTGCCTGCCGATAGCGTGATCATCGCGGTTCTCCTCCGCCACGCAATAACTGGAGTGCGTGACGACGCCAAGGCGCCGGAAGGCGCGTTTCGGCCTTGATGCGCGCCGGCAGGGCTGCTTTGCTCCAGTGCAAAAAAGGGCGGCGAGAGCATGCACAGCACATCCACCAATCCCCTGGCCCAGAGCCTCGAGCAGACATGGCGCTGGTACGGCCCAAGCGACCCGGTCACGCTGGCGGACGTTCGGCAAGCGGGCGCGACCGGCGTGGTGACGGCCCTGCACGAAACCTATGACGGCGAGGCTTGGGCGAGCGATAATATCGCGCAGCGCAAACGGGAGGTCGAAGAGGCGGGCCTGACCTGGAGCGTTGTCGAGAGCATTCCCATCCATCCGTCGATCAACCGCGGCGGCGACGAAGCCGCCTACTTCACCGACGCATTCGCGACATCGATGGAGCGGCTGGCCGAGCAGGGCATGGAGACGAACTGCTACAATTTCATGCCCATCGTCGATTGGACCCGGACAGAGCTGCGCTACCCGGTTGCCTCGGGCGGTCTGGCGCTGCGGTTCGATGCCATCGCCTTTGCAGCCTACGACGTCTTCCTGCTAGAGCGGCCGGGCGCTGCGTCAGACTATGCGCCGGACGTGCTCGAGCAGGCCGAAACGCGCGCCAAGGCGATGGATGGAGACGCCGTCCGCGAACTGGAAACAACCATCATCGCCGGGCTGCCCGGCTCTGAACTGTCGCACGACCGCGCCAGCATCCGCGCCCAGATCGAGCTGTTTGCCGGCGTCGACCATGCGACCATGTTTGGGCATTATAAGCGCTTCCTCGAAACCGTGGTGCCGCGCGCGGAGGCCTGCGGCGCACGGCTGTGCGTCCACCCCGACGATCCGCCGCGTTCGCTGTTCGGCATCCCGCGCGTGGTCAGCACGCAGGCCGACTATGCGGCCTTGCTCGACGCGGTACCCTCGCCCGCAAACGGCATGACTTTCTGCACCGGTTCGCTCGGCGCGCGCCCGGACAATGACCTGCCGGCGATGGTCGAAGCGTTTGCCGACCGCATCCACTTTGTGCACCTGCGCAATGTGAAGCGCGATCCAGACGGCTCGTTCTACGAGTCCGATCATCTTGATGGCGATGTCGATATGGTCGCGGTTATCGCCCTGCTCCTCGCCGAGCAAAAACGGCGGCGCGACAACGGGCGTGCCGACTGGCAGATCCCCATGCGCCCAGACCATGGCCATCTGCTGCTCGATGATATTAGCAAGCAAACGAACCCGGGCTACTCAGCGATCGGGCGGCTCAAAGGGCTTGCGGAGCTGCGCGGTGTGATGACAGCGCTCGAGGCGCTGGGTCACGGGTAATCGGCAGCGAAGCGCTCTGCGGCCCGCAGGTCCTCGGGCGTGTTGACGTTCATAAAGTGCGGCCCTTTAGGCCAGTGGACCGTACGGGCGCCCGTCAGGTCCGCCAGTCGCGCCAGCGCGGGAGCGTCGCCAAGAATGCCCGCCACCGCGGTCAGCCGGGTCAGCGTCCAGTAGGCGAAGGTTGGCTGAATGCCGTCCTCGTCGGCGGCCACGGCACAGGATGCGGGGTCTTCGGTGAGCCGGGCGACCAGGTCGAGCGGCAAAAACGGCGCGTCGACCGGTGCCGTCACGAACCCCAGTGGTGGGTTGGGCGCCTGAGCAAAGGCGTTTGCCGCGCCAAACACACCGGCGGCCGGTCCGCGGAGTTTTGGATCGTCGGTCGCCGTGGGTAGGGCCGTTCCAAAACTGTTCGGCCCAACAAGTATGATCGAGCTCACCTGCGGCGCCAAACGGGCGACCACATGGTCGATCAGGCGTTTGCCGGCCAGCAGAGACACCGCTTTGTCACCGTCGCCCATACGGCGCGAGGCGCCACCGGCGAGGATCGCCGCGGGGACACCGCCCTGGCTGCTCTGAATTTGGTTCATGCCCGTCAGTTTGGGGCGCTTGCCGCGCGGGTCAAGCGTGGGCGGCGGGGCCAAACAGGTGATGATCGTGGAAAAGCAGCCGCTCGGTCTGCCCACCATCGCCGGTGATCGCGATGGCGTGCTTCTCCAACGCAATCGAGGTCACGGCATCCCAGCCATGGGTGTTGGGGATCGCGCCGATCACATGGCGGATCGTGTGCCGGGTGCAAGGCGTGAGCTGGAAGACGGTGGGGACCCCCTCGGCGGACACTGGGTTGTCTGCCGCGGCAGCCGCGGGGCCGGCCGCGCCGGCGGTTCGGCCATCTTCGATGCCGAGCATGCCCCGGTTGCGCCCGTTCCACGGATAATCCGTCCGCCCGCCATTGGAGTGCCACAGCATGGTGACGGGCAGCGACGCAGCGTCCTTGAGAACAAAAACGATGTCGCCCCGCGCCTGGCGGACGACCGCCGTCCAGCCGAGGCCCTCAGTCGCCTCTTCGACGAGGGTGACAAAGTCTTCCATGCCATCGGCAATCGGCAGCGCGTGCAGGTTGATTGGTTGGCCCTCATGACCAGCCAGCGCCGCCAGATCTGTGCCGCGCGCGCCCAAAGCCAAGGCGTGGTGCCCGGGGACGATGGGGCTCTCGGGCGTAAGCGCAACGCGCTTTGCGGAACAGGTCAGGTGGGCGCCGCCGGCGACATCGATGATCGGATGGTGGGCGAAGGTCAGCCCGCCCTCGCCGCCATCAATCGTATGCACCTGCACCAACAGCGGCGCGTTCGCCTTGAGGCTTAGCTTCTTGGTGAGCCGGGCGCCCATAATGGTCCGGTCGAGCACCGCCTCCATCCAGCCCGGACCCTGGGCGTGCAGGCTCCAAGCGCTGTTGGCCGACCAGCCATGGATGAGGGCCTCGGCATCCACATCGTTTTTGCCAAAGGGCGCGCAGGCGAAGTCGCCTGCGAGTTTTCTCTCGACGGGCGATATGGTCGCGTCGGTCTCAACGCCGCGTTCGCCGACCCAGGGGGCCGTCGCCAGCGGGGACAGGCTCTGGCCCTGCCAAAAGAAGCGCAGCTGGGGGATATTGCCGATGCTGGGGTCGAAACTCAGCGCGCCGACATCGGTTTGGACACTGATCATCTGCTCACCTGGGCCTCCACTCTGGCGCCGACCCTAGCCTTGGAGCGCGGCGCGGCTCAAGCGCGCTTGCGCAAACGCAAGCTCCATCCTCTGCGGCTCAGGGCGCTGAGACCCACCGCGAGCAAGATGATCGCACCGACCAGCACTTCGCGAACATAGCTGTCGACCCGCATCTGCGTGAGCCCATTGTCGAGTACGCCGAGGATCGCCACGCCCGCCAGCGTCGCCAGAACACGCGGCTGGCCATCGCGGGTGATCGTCATGCCAAGAAAGACGGCGGCGATGGCCGTCAGCATCAGCCCGTCGCCCTGGGTCGGGTTCGCCGAGGCAACGCGGCTTGCATACATCAGCCCGGCGATTGCGGCGCCGACGCCGGTGAAGGCGAACGCGGACAGCCGCAGCCACACCACCGGCAGCCCTGCAAGGCGCGCCGCTTCGGCGTTGCCGCCGATGGCATAAAGCCGCCGCCCGTAGCTGGTGTGCTCCAGGACCACCCAGGCGATGAAGGCGACAATCAGCGCAACGATGGTCAGGTTCGGGAAGACCAGGGCGCGCCCGTCAGCCACCGTTGCGAGTACAGGCCCTTCACGCGCGAAACTGCCAAAGGCTTCGGGAATGTCGCGGCCGAAAATAGTGCGGCCATCGCTGATCATGAAGGCAAGCCCGCTAAAGAGGGTCAGCGTCGCCAGGGTGGCAACGAAGGGCAGTATGCCCACCAGCGACACCATCACGCCGTTGAACAGCCCGCCGGCCAGCCCGACAAGCAGCGCGGCGGCCAGCGCCGCGGGGATGCTCCACCCGGCCACGAAAAGTGTTGCCGCCACGATGCCAGCAAGCGAGGCCATCGCGCCGACGGACAGATCAAAATCGCCCATCACCATCACGATGGTCATGGTCACCGCGACAACGGCCAGCATGCTGACCTGTTGCGAGATGTTCAGAAGGTTGCGCGGCGTCAGGAACGTGTCCGGCAGGGCAAGCGCGAAGAACACGACCACCAGGATCATGCCCGCGGCGCCGCCGAACCGGCGGATCAGTTGGCTCATGCGGCGCGCTCCGAAGGGTCAAGATGGTAGAAGCGAGACAGGAGGGCCGCTTCGGTGAGGCCGTCGGCGTCTAAGGTTTCGGCCAAGACGCCGCCGCGCATGATGGCGATGCGGTCGGAAAGGCCGATCAGTTCAGG
>JAHCMG010000140.1 GCA_019192585.1 Devosiaceae bacterium MH13 | reverse complement strand
CGGCTGTTGGCGGAAGAGGGCATGACGATGATTTGCGTCACCCACGAGATGAGCTTTGCGCGTGATGTGTCCGACCGGGTCGCCTTCTTCCACCAGGGCGTGATCGAAGAGATCGACACCCCGGACGCGATCTTCGGCGCGCCGAAATCGGCGCATCTGCAGAAGTTCCTCTCCAACATTCGATAAGCACAGCGGCCATGCGCAGCAGCAAGACCATCCATGTCGTGTCGTGTCATGCCGAGGGAGAGGTTGGCGACGTGATCGTCGGCGGCGTTGCACCGCCGCCCGGTGACACGGTCTGGGACCAGCGCAACTGGATCGCAGAAGATCAGAGCCTGCGCAATTTCGTTCTCAACGAACCGCGCGGCGGCGTTTTCCGGCACGTGAACTTGCTGGTGCCGCCGAAAAACCCGCAGGCGCAAGCGGCCTGGATCATCATGGAGCCGGAGGACACCCCGCCCATGTCGGGGTCCAACTCGATCTGCGTGTCAACGGTGCTGCTCGATAGCGGCATCATCCCCATGGTCGAGCCGGTGACTGAGATGGTTCTCGAAGCGCCAGGCGGGCTTGTGCGGGTGCGCGCGCACTGCGCCGACGGCAAGGCGCAGCGTATCGAGGTCGAGAACCTGCCCTCATTCGCGCACCAAATGGGCGTGCCTTTGGAGGTGGAGGGCGTTGGAACCCTGACCGTCGACACTGCCTTTGGTGGCGACAGCTTTGTGGTGGTTGATGCCGACGCGCTTGGGGTTGCGTTGGAGGCCGACCAGGCCCAGTCCCTTGCCCAGTTGGGCGTGAGCATCACCAATGCGGCCAATGAGCAGCTTGCCTTCTCGCACCCGACGCAAACCGATTGGCGGCACCATTCCTTCTGCCTGTTTGCCGGCAAGCTGCAGCGTGGTGAGAACGGTCTGCGCGCGCAATCGGTTGTGGCCATCCAGCCTGGCAAGATCGACCGGTCTCCGACCGGAACTGCGGTGTCAGCGCGGATGGCGCTGCTGCACGCGAAGGGCGAGATGAAAGTCGGTGATCGGTTCACCGGCGTGTCGATCATCGGATCGGAGTTCCACGGCGAGATCTTGGGCGAAACGACCGTGGGTGATGTGCCTGCGATCCGACCGCAGATTAGCGGGCGTGGCTGGATCACCGGCACACATCAGCACATGTTGGACCCGGGCGATCCCTGGCCTGAGGGCTACCGTCTGTCCGATACCTGGCCGCGCTACAGCTGACCACTTGATCGGTCAGTCTTGCGCCGGCCTTACGCCGCTTCTTGAGAGCGCCTGTCAGCCATAAGCTTTAGCAAGTTCGTCTTCGTTTGCGCGATATGCTGGGTCAGCAGCGCACACGCCTCATCGGTCTGCCCTGTTCGGGCGAGTTCGAGCAGCTCGCGATGCTCCTTGCGCGCAAGGTCGCGCTGCTGCATCACGCTGAGGTTCATGCGGACGTAGCGGTCGGACTGCAGATTGATCCGATGCAGGACATCATTGGTCAGGCTTCTGCCTGCGGGCGCGTAAAGCGCCGTGTGAAAGGTGAAGTTGAGCGCACCCCACTTCGCGACATCGTCAGCATCGTAGGAGGCTTCCATAGCTTCCAACGCGGCCTCGCACCGTTCAACATCCGCTTGGGTGATGGCCGGAATTGCGTGGCGGAACAGATCGACTTCGACGAGCATACGTAGGTCGAAAATCTCCGCGATCTCATCAAGGGAGTGTTTGGTGACGGTTGCGCCTTGGTTGTTTGTCACATGCACAAGGCCTTCGGCATCCAAACGCCTCAGCGCCTCCCGCACCGGCATGCGAGAGACGGTGTATTCTTCGGCGAGCGCCTCCTGGCGAATGGTGACACCCTCAGCCAGATCCCCGCTCAGTATCCGCTCGCGGATATCATCGGCGATAACATCAGGAAGGCTCTGTCGCTTTACGGCTCGCTTACCGCTCATAATGGCCTCCGCACGTTTTGTATGTTG
>JAHCMG010000139.1 GCA_019192585.1 Devosiaceae bacterium MH13 | reverse complement strand
GCGGAGGCTGACGGGCTGGTCCACGAAGCCTACCGGCGCGGCCGAGGCCTGGTGGAGCTCTGGCCGGTCATTGTCGGCACGCGCGAAGACGAGCCCGAGGCCTGGACCGAGCCCGTCGATGCGCTGCCCGCTCCGCATGTCCGGCTCGCAGGCGCGGTGGCCGCGAAGGTCCGAACGCTGATCGATAGCGGACAAGCGCCGGGCGACATCCTGGTTCTGCTGCGCCGGCGCGGCGCGATGCTCAACGCGATCACCTTCGAACTGAAACGCCAAAACGTGCCCGTTGCGGGCGCCGACCGGATTGTTCTGACCGATCACATCGCCGTCCAAGACCTGATCGCGCTGATGCGCGCAATGCTGCTGCCAGAGGATGATCTCACCCTCGCAACGTTGCTCAAAAGCCCGCTGATTGGCCTCTCCGATGCGACGCTGGAAGCTCTATGCGTCGGCCGCCGGGGGTTCTTGATCGATGCCCTGAACGCCGAGACGGACGTCCCGGCGATCAAGAACGCGGCGCAAACGATCGCCCGCTGGCGTGCGATGGCGGATTTCGCCAGCCCCTTCGCTTTTCTGAGCACCGTGCTGGGCCGCGATGGCGGCCGGCGCAAAATGATGGCCCGTTTGGGCGAAGATTGCCTCGACCCGCTCGACGAGGTCGTCCGGCTTGCCCGCGCCGAAGAGCAAAGGCCCGGCAGCGGGCTTTTGAGCCTTGAAGCCTTTGTTGATGCCCTTGGCCGCGCTGACATCGAGGTCAAACGCGACATGGAAGCGCGCGCCAACCAGGTGCGCATCATGACGGTGCATGGCGCCAAAGGGCTTGAGGCGGGCACGGTGATCTTGGTCGACACCTGCACCATCCCGCAAAGCCCGCGCGGGCTAGTGATGCCCGATGGCCCTGACCCCGACCCGCTAGCGCCTGGAGGCAATCGCCCGCCGCCGAGCCCGCTCTATTTGCGCGGCGGCCCGTCGGCGCTGGCCTATGCCGACATCAAGGCGGGCCTGATGGCGCGGCAGATGCAGGAATATCGCCGGCTGCTCTATGTCGCCATGACCCGCGCCCGCGATCAGCTGATCGTCACCGGCCATGTCTCGGCCAGCGCTGGGGCCCCGCACCCGCAAAGCTGGTACGCCTTGATCGACCGCGCCTTGGGCGCTGAGGCGCGCGACGTCGGGGTGCCAGACGGGCTCGATGCGCCGGCGCGGCTGTGGCGCGCCCAACCCTGGCCCGAGCCATCCGAGGAGCCAGACGTGGACACGCACAAACGCGACGCCTCGGAGACAAGTGATGAGGCGGCCGTTGCTGCGCTGCTCGCGCAACTCAAAGCGCCTCTGCCAATCAGGCAGGCCGCGGTGCCGCTTAGGCCGTCTTCGGCGCGCCGCGATGCGGGCTCCGATGCGCAAGGCTGGTCGGCGCAGCGCGAAGCTGACCGCCATGCAGCGCTCGACGAGCGGCTTCGTCAGACCCTCGACGGTGAGGATGCGCATCTGCCGCCCGGTCGCGATGCGTTGGCGTTTGGCACCTTGGTCCACGCGCTCCTCGAGCGGGACGCGCCGCCCGACCGCGAGCTTGCCGCCCGGCTCGACCGGGCCCGCGCAGGCGCTGACACGGCTGGCGGGGGCTTGCCGCTGAGCGATGAACGGCTTGACGCTGCTTTGCAGCAGGCCGCCACCGTTCGCGCGCTCCCTGATACCTTGCCGCTCTACCCGACAACGCCTGGCTCTATCGCCCGCGCCGAGGTGCCCATTCGCGGCGCCTTGGTGGATGCTCGGGGCGTCGCCCGCCCGGTCAGCGGGTCGATCGACCGCTTGGTGATCGCCCCCGATGCGGTGCTGGCCGTCGACTTCAAAACCAACGCCAAACCGCCGCCGGCGGATGCCCTCGAAACCGAGGCTGGCGACTATTGCGCCCAGATGGCCGTCTACGCGGCGCTTCTCGGGCGCTTGTACCCAGGCCGACCGGTGCGCTGTGGATTGCTGTGGACGGCGGCCCCACGGCTCGACTGGTTGCCCGACGATATGGTGGCCGCAAGCCTTGCCTCCATGGGCCTCACCGCATCGTGACGACGGCGCGGCCCGCAGGGCCCGCCGGTTGCTTGACGGCGGCAGAGGCCGTTCTTACCTTCGTGCCAAACGCCGATTCCCGACGCCCCAAAGCCGGTCTCGGCTTCCACCATTCATGGAGAAACCCATGGCCACCGTTGCCGTAACCGATGCGAACTTCGAAGAAGAAGTTCTCAAATCCGATGTCCCCGTCATCGTCGACTTCTGGGCCGACTGGTGCGGGCCGTGCAAGATGATCGCGCCCCACCTTGAAGCCATCTCCGAAGAGCTTGGCGACCAGGTAAAGATTGCCAAGATGGACGTCGATTCCAACCAGCAGACGCCGCAGGCCCTGCGCGTCATGTCCATGCCGACGCTGATCGCGTTCAAGGATGGCCAGCCGGTCGCGCAGAAAGTCGGCGCCGGCTCGAAAGCGGACCTGTCGAGCTGGATCTCCAGCGCGCTTTAAATCAAGCTTTCGGCGTTCTGTTTACACTTTTGGTGGCGCGGGGCTCAGCTCCGCGCCACTTTTTGTTGGCCGGCGCTTTATGCCCCGGCCTCGCCGCTCCAGCGTCTGGGCAGTGATCTGATCTCGTAGGCGTCCGGTTTCACTGCACTTTTCAGATCGGCCCTTACCTGACGTAACGTCCTGATAACGCTGACCCCAATCCCCCTGGGCATTTGGTAAGATTTTAGAAGTTTTTGCGTTCAATGCGAGCCGGACAAGCATCGGCCAAAAGGCATTGGACCCATGAACTCTTTCCGCGCGTTTCTCGAAACGAGCACGGCCCTGACGGGCAGCGCCATCAACGCCGCACGCGACCGCGTGATGCGGTTTGCCCGTAACCAACGCGGCGCCGTCGCCGTCATCTTTGGGGTCGTGATGATCCCGGTGATCGGCCTTGCCGGCTCGGCGCTCGATTACAGCCGCGCCAACGAAGATCGATCGACGGCCTTGGCTGCCGCAGACTCGGCAGCGCTTGCCGCCGTTAGGTCCCTGCGCCTGCCCGACGCGCAGGTTGAAGCCGTCGTACGCAACTATCTCGACGCTAACCTGCCGCCGCAGTTTGCTGGTGTGCCCTTCACGCTGACCATCAATCCGGAACGCACGGGCGTGGTCTTGGAGCTGCAGGGCACAACGCAGACCACGATCCTTGATGTCATCGGCGTCACCGAGATCAATTGGGGCGTCGTTTCCGAAGCGGTCAACAACTCGATCTTCACCGAGATCGCGCTGGTGCTCGATGTGACGGGCTCGATGCGCCCGAACATTGGCGCTCTGCGCACGGCCGCCGCCGACTTTGTCGACATCATTTTCGATGGCCGCAACACCATTGATGACGCGCGCGTCGCGCTCGTCCCCTACCGCTACACCGTGAACATCGGCAACGGCCCGACCCAGCTGTCCTGGATGGACACGGCGGGCGATGCAACGTTCCACGGCGTGAACTTTGAAAACGGCGTGCACAGGGACCGTCGGTGCAGGCGTCCGCGACCACCGCGTCCGCCCGCGTCACCTCCGCCACCGCCACCACCGCCGGGGCCGCCGCCTCCGCCGCCACCGCCGCCGCCACCACCGCCGCCGCCGGGGCCACCACCCCCGCCGCCACCACCTCCACCGCCGGGTCCACCACCCCCGCCGCCGCCACCGCCGCCGGCACCCCCGCCGCCGAGCTCGGACTGGGGCGCTGTTGAACGGGCGATCGAGGGTGAGGTACTGGTCGCATCGCACGAGCAGGCTGCTGACAATGTCATGCTCGAGATGGTCATCGATCGCGCCCGCCTTGTGTTGGGCGAAGTGATCGGCGTGAGCGAAGCGAACGCGACAGGCTCTTGGCCCTATGGACCGACACCGACCAACGCGACGCCGCCCTATGGCTTGCCTGGCGATAACTGTGAGCGGACCCTGACGGACGTCAATCACTTCGACCTGTTCAACGCGATGGGCGAGGACTGGGAAGGGTGCGTCGAGGCGCGGCCTGAGCCGTTCGATACGTCAGACACGCCTCCGGGCGGGAACCCCGACACCCGCTGGGTGCCCTACCTGTGGCCTGATGAACGAGATGGTATCGTCGGCAATGTGCCCGGTGCGCACTCGCGCAACGATTACCTGGAGACGCCAAACCGGCCCAGCTGGATGCGAATTTCGGGCAACCGGCATCGGTTCAACCAGACTTGGGTTTGGAAGTACCAAGACGACACGCCGGATTCGGACTACGCCTCGTTCATCGAGCAAGGGCCGAATGCCGCCTGCCCGACACCCATTGTCCCGCTGACGGGCCAACGGGCGCCGATCGATGCTGGTATCGCTGCGCTGCAAGCTGTTGGCGCTGCGGGCACCAACTCGGCCTTCGGGATGACCTGGGGCTGGCGTGTCCTGTCGCCGGGCGTTCCGTTTGGCGAAGGCTTGCCGTACGACCCGGAGAACTCGCGTAAGATCATCGTTCTGATGACCGATGGTATCAATGACGCGACGCCACAGGGCAACAGCTACAACCGGGCCGACTACGGCGCCTATGGCTACCTTGCCGGTGGCCGCTTGGGGCCAAACCGCAATGCGGCCATCAACCGGTTGGACAACAAGCTGCGCGAGGTCTGCAACGAGGTGAAAGCCTCGGGCCGTGAGATCATCGTCTACACGGTGATGTTCGATCCCGGCGGCGGCATCCCCGCCAGCTTGCGCAACCTGTACCGCAACTGCGCGACGGAAGCGGACATGTATTTCGAGCCAAGCGATGCGGCTGCCCTCGTTGATACGTTCAACGATATCGCCGCCGACATTCGCCGGTTGCGCCTGACGCGCTAAAGCTGGCTCAGCGCAAAACCAAAGCCCGCGTGCTAGGCAAGGCGCGCGGGCTTCTTTGTTTGCAAGACTGTGTATGCAGGACTGCGGGTCGCGGGGTCGTTTACAGCCCCTTTGGCGCCTTCATCTTGCGCTTGGTGGCGTGCTGGATGGGCACGCGCTCGCCATCGAGCGTCCGGCCATGCATGTAGTTGCGCTGCCAACCTTGCTTGATCGCTTCGGGGTCGCCCGCATCGAGCCGCGCGTTGAACGATTCCCGCGCCTGCGCCCAACGCTCATAGTCCGCGCGCAGCGGCTGGTTCATATCGAGCGGCACAACACTCGGGCTGATCGCTTCAAGACTGTGATGGGGCGTCGGCGTGACAAAGCAGAACACATCGCCCTTGTGAAACTCCACCATGCCAGGGCGGGTGAACTTCCAATTCATCGTGAAGGGGAAAGGCAGCCAATCGGTCTCGATCAACCCATCGAGCGCCGCGATGCCATCGCGTGGATCGTTCGGCGCCCCCCGCGCCCATAGGCCCCAGCCGGGCGAGGTGCGCATAATGAACCCGGTGTGGAAGGTGATCACGCCCGAGCCAAAGTGCGAGCCGGCCATCCGCCCTAGCACCTCAGCATCCTTGGGGTCGTGGGCTTCTAAGCGAATATCCTCGATCTGGGCGCCACCGTTCCAAAAGGCGCGGAAGCCAAAGGGCAGCAGCAGCTCCCAGCCGGTGGCATTGGCGATCGACAGCGGCAGGCAGCGATAGGCGAACCGGTTGGGCGTTTCATCCATCCAGCTGCGCTGCGCCTGCGCGGGGCGGATCTCCGCGGCGCCATGGTGGATCTGATAGAAGATCAGCCCGCACGGCGCTTTGCCATCGGCCTGCGGCGCGGGAAAATCCTCTTCTTTAAAGCCCGACTGGTGCACCGGGCACTGGCCGGCTGGCGGCTGAGATGAAGTGCGAGCGGTGGGTTGGGCTTTGCGCGCGGTCGAACGGCTGGCCATCATCGGCTCCCCTCAAGGGCTGGTGCCGATGAGGTGGCGCCAATTTCGTTAACGATGCCTTAACCCGGTGCCTGAACCGATGCCTAAAGCAGCGCGAACGCCAAGGGCAAGGGCGCCACCGCGATGAGCGTCGCCACCGCAAAGCCGGTGAAGCTGAAAGCGCCCGAAAGCCCAGCCAACAGGGCCAGCCCACCGCCCCCGCCGACAAGCGCGTTGCCTGGCAAGTTGAAGGCAGCGGCGACGCCGACATAGCGGAAACCGGCCAACGTGGGTGCCCAACGCGCGGGGCGTGCGCTGCAAGCGGCCGTCGCGCAGCCGCTTAAGTGCCATTGAACGGTTAAGGCGGATCAGGTACATCATCAGCCAGGCACCCGTAGCTCAGCTGGATAGAGCGCTGCCCTCCGAAGGCAGAGGCCAGAGGTTCGAATCCTCTCGGGTGCGCCATAGCGCTTTCGCACAGCGAAAACGGGGAACGAGCGGCAGGAGATCGCTCTGCGATCTTCGAGAGCGACTCTCAAAAGTTCGCGTACTCACCGCCGTGGCGTGCCATGGCACTCAGCGTAACCCTCAGACCCTTCCGCAACCGTCAGCCACCGAGGGCGGTGACCATCCGGCTGACCTCTTCTGCCGAGGTTTCGAAGCGTCCGCCGGGCGGGTCGAAGTCTGAGAAGGCGGGGTCGCCGGGCACGCGGCGCTGGCAGGCGGCGTGGACTTCACTCGCTCCGGTCTTGGCAACGACTTGCGCGACATTCTCGGGCAGGAGGCCGCAGCCGGGCATCACGTTAAGGCGGCCCGCGGCGCGCGTGACCATCGCGGCGATGAGTTCTGCGCCGTCAGGCGCTAGTGGCTGCGCGCCGGATGTCAGGACCCGATCGAAGCCCAGCGCGATGGCTTGGTCGAGCGCGGCCAGCGGGTCGGGCACGACGTCGATCACCCGGTGCAGCGTCTTGCCCATATCACCCGCCGCACCGACGAGCTGCGCCAAGACATCATCGTCGAGCCCGCCGGTTGCGTCCTGCACGCCCAGCACAACACCGGCCAGCCCGGCGGCGCGGGCGGCGGCGATGTCATCGAGCATGATCGCCAATTCGTCGCGCGAGAAGGCGAACAGCCCGCTGCGGGGCCGGATCATGGCGTAGACCGGCACGGGCAAACGCACGGCAGCGCGCATCAAACCCGCTGAGGGCGTCAGCCCACCCTCTGAGAGCGACGAGCACAGTTCGATCCGTCCCGCCCCACCTTGCACGGCGGCGTGCGCGCCCTCGAGCGTGTCGACGCAGACTTCGAGCAAGGTCATGGCCAAGGTCTCCTAAAGCGGCGTGACGCCCGACAGATCGGCGCGGATGCTGATCACATCGGAAAGCGGCGTGGCGCCCACCGTTAGGCCGTAGCAAGCCAGGCCGCACACGGCGGCCGGAGCGCTCGTTGCGGCAGCCAATGCGTTCGCAAGCGGAATCTCGGCTGCCTCCTGAAGCACCGACACGGCCCGCGTGAGATCGAGATCGGCGCCGGCGAGGGTGCCGTCGGCGAGCCGCAACTGACCATCGCGCCGCAGGATCTCCCGGCCACCAAGAGTGAACGCGGTTAGATCGGTTCCGGCGGCCGCCATCGCGTCACTGACCAGAAAGATGTGCCCTGGGCCGCGCTTGGCGCGCCACGCCACGCGCATGACCTCGCGGTGAACATGGATGCCATCAGCGATCAGGCCTGCTGAGGCCACGCCGTTTGCGAGCGCGGCGCCGACCAGCCCCGGCGCGCGGTGCCCCAACGGGCTCATGGCGTTGAACAGATGGGTGGCGCATGTGGCCCCGGCACCGAAGACCCGCTGGCACGTCTCATAGTCGGCATCGGTGTGACCGAGCGAGACGACCACGCCGGCGCGCGCGAGCCGCTCCACTTGATCGTCCCGCACGCTTTCGGGCGCCAGCGTCACCATCAGGCAGGGCAACCGCTCGGCGGCATCGAGCAGGGCCGCAAGGTCATCCGCCTCCATCGGCCGAATGAGTGCGCCATCATGGGCGCCCTTGCGGCGGGCCGATAGGTGCGGGCCTTCAAGATGCAGCCCGGCAATGCCGGTAACGCCTCGCTCCACCGCCTCGATAGCGGCTGCAATGGCCGCCCGGGTCGTCTCGCGCGTGTCGGTGATCAGCGTCGGTAGCAGCCGCGCGACGCCAAGTGAGCGGTGCGCCTCGGCGATGGTTTGCAGCGTCGCGACGGAGGGATCGTCGTTGAGCATCACGCCGCCGCCGCCGTTCACCTGCAGGTCGACATAGCCAATGCTGAGAATGTCACCGCCCAGGTCCACCGCATCTGCGGGCCAGCTTTCGGGCGCCGGGCCGAGCGCCGCCAAGACCCCGTGCTCAAAGCGCGCGCACCAGCCATGGTGGAGCGTCTGCCCATCGAAAATGGGCCCGCCGACAAATGTTTGGCTGCGCTGGCTCATACAACCCGGCTCATACGGTCTCCGTCACCTTGCTTAAGTGCGGCGGTGTGTCGGGGTCGAGGCCCCTGCTGCGCGCAAGCGCCTCCACCATCACGTAGAAAGAGACAATAGCAGCAATCGGGTCGGTCAGCGGATGGTCCGTCCGCACATGCGGCAGGACTTCGGCGTGGGACGACAGCTGGCTGGTGATGAAGGCCTGCGCTCCCTTTTGAGCCAGCGCATCGGCGGCCTGCGCCAAGCGTGGCTCTGCGGCGTCGCCGGCCGCAAACGCCAAGATCGGCATGCCGGGGCCAACCAGCGAGATCGGCCCGTGCTGCACCTCCGCCGATGAATAGCCTTCGCCGTGGATCCGGCACGTCTCTTTGAGCTTGAGCGCCGCCTCGTGCGCAACGGCCAGCGAGGGCCCGCGCCCGAGCGTCAACACCGAGCCGCCTGTGATGCTGGCGGCCGCATCGGACCAATCGCACCGGGTGGCCGCTTCTAACTGGCCGGGAAGTGCGCGGATGGCCGCGCGCAGTGGCGCATCATCGGCAATCTCAGCCATGAGCGACACGCCGGCGACCAGCGATGCCACGAACGTCTTCGTGGCGGCGACGCTGCGCTCTGGCCCCGCGCGAAGGGCCAGCGTTGCATCGGCGACCTGGGCTAGCGGCGATCCTGGGTCGTTGGTGATCGCGAGCGTCAGCGCTCCCGACTTTTTCAGCGACCCGGTGAGCCCCACACTGTCTGGGCTCTGACCGGACTGTGAGATCGCCACGCAAAACGCATCGCCCGCCCGAAGGTCGGCGCTATAGATCGAATGCACCGACGGGCCTACGGAGGCGGTCGGCAGCCCAAGGGTCAGTTCGGCGACATATTTGAGATAGGCGCAGGCATGATCGGACGAGCCGCGCGCCACCGAGATCAAAAACCTTGGGTCTTTCTCGCGCACCAGCTTGGCCAGCGCGCGCATCTCGGCATCGCCTTCGGCCAACAGCCGCTCAACCACGTGCGGAATCTCAGCGATCTCCTGGCGCATCAAGCTTGGGTGTTCAGCCATATCTCCCGCCGTCATGCACTCTGCCGCTCAAAGCCGAAGGTCTGCCACGAACTCATAGGCATCGCCGCGATAGAGCGACCGGGTGAGCTCCGCGACCCGCCCATCTGCCAGCCGCGACGCCCGCACGATGCTCAGCCCCGCGGCGCCTTCGGGCACGCCCAGAAGCTGGGCCTCAGGCGCTTCAAGGTTGATCGCAGAAATCTTCTGCTCGGCATGCACAGGCCGGTGACCCGTGCGCTCCAGCACCTCGTAAAGCGAGCCCGTGATGGCGGTTGGGTTGGGCAAAATGTCGAGCGGCAGAGCCGCCCGCTCCAGCGCCAGCGGGTGCCCATCGGCCTCGCGCAAGCGGTAGATCCGCGCCACCTGTTCGTCGGCCGACAGGCCAAGCACGGACACCTCTTCATCCGTCGGCTCAAAGATGCCCCGCTCGAGCCATT
>JAHCMG010000138.1 GCA_019192585.1 Devosiaceae bacterium MH13 | reverse complement strand
CCTCCATCGGCAAATCGAAACTCAAAGCGGCGATCGATCAGACGCGCGCGATCTTGGGTGTGCCCGATGACTATCGCATCGGCATCGTGCCCGCGTCTGACACGGGCGCGGTTGAGATGGCGATGTGGAGCCTTCTCGGCGCCCGTCCGGTGACCATGGTCGCCTGGGAGAGCTTCGGCAAAGGCTGGGTGACGGACGCCCTCAAGCAGCTCAAGCTTGATGCTGCGCTGGTTGAAGCGCCCTATGGCCAGCTGCCCGATATGGCCGCCATCGATTATGACAGTGACGTGGTGTTCACCTGGAACGGCACCACCTCGGGCGTTCGGGTGCCTCATGGCGAGATGATCCCGGGGGATCGCGCAGGCCTGACCATCTGCGATGCGACATCCGCCGCGTTTGCGATGGAGCTGCCCTACGACAAGCTCGATGTCGTCACCTTCTCCTGGCAGAAGGTGCTTGGCGGCGAGGCGGCCCACGGCATGCTGATCCTCAGCGCGCGCGCGGTTGAGCGGCTTGAAAGCTACACACCCGCTTGGCCCCTGCCGAAGATCTTCCGCCTCACGAAAGGCGGCAAACTGATCGAAGGCGTCTTCAAGGGCGAGACCATCAACACCCCGTCCATGCTGTGCGTTGAAGACTATCTCGATGCGCTGAACTGGGCCGAAGCGCAGGGCGGGCTCGCTGGGCTCATCGCACGCGCGGATGCCAATGCGGCGGTGATCGACCGCTTTGTCGAGGCGACCGCCTGGATCGACTATCTCGCTGAAGTGCCCGAGACGCGCTCCAACACGTCGGTGTGCCTTAAGATCATCGATCCCGACGTCACCGCGCTAGACGCGGATGCCCAAGCCGCCTTTGCCAAATCCATCGCCAAACGGCTCGAAGCCGAAGGCGTGGCGCTCGACATTGCGGGCTATCGCGATGCGCCAGCTGGTCTGCGGATCTGGGCGGGTGGCACCATCGAAGCTTCCGATCTGGAAGCGTTGATGCCGTGGCTCGATTGGTCCTTCGCGCAAGAGAAAGCCGCTCTTCAAAAGGCCGCTTAACTTTCTGTTAAGTCTTGCATTTGTGCGCGGCGCTTCATGCCGCGCGCAGCCCCCCCTTCACCTTATCTGTTAGCAATCAGGAGCGCCTAGCATGGCCCCTCGTGTTCTTATTTCCGACAGCCTGTCGCCGACCGCTGTCGATATCTTCAAAGCCCGTGGCTGCGAGGTCATGTTCGAGCCGAGCCTCGGCAAAGACAAAGACAAGCTTCTGTCGATGATCGGCGAGTTCGACGGCCTTGCCATTCGCTCGGCAACGAAAGCCACGCCTAAGCTGATCGAAGCAGCCAGCAACCTCAAAGTGATCGGCCGGGCCGGTATCGGCGTCGACAATGTTGACATCCCTGCGGCCACCGCGCGCGGCATCATCGTGATGAATACGCCGTTCGGCAACTCGATCACCACGGCTGAGCACGCAATCGCCATGATGTTCGCGTGCGCAAGGCAAATCCCCGCCGCTGACGCCTCCACGCAGGCCGGCAAGTGGGAGAAATCCAAGTTCATGGGTGTCGAAGTGACCGGCAAGACCTTGGGATTGATCGGCTGCGGTAACATTGGGTCCATCGTGGCCGACCGGGCCATCGGCCTGCGAATGAAGGTGGTCGCTTACGATCCATTCCTCACCCCAGAGCGCGCCATTGAGCTGGGCGTGGAGAAGGTAGAGCTGGACGCACTGTTTGAACGCGCTGACTTCATCACCTTGCACGTGCCCAAGACGGACAAGACCGCCAACATCCTTTCCGCTGAAGCGATCAAAGCGATGAAGCCGGGCGTCCGCATCATCAACTGCGCGCGCGGCGGCTTGGTTGACGAAGCCGCACTGCGCGAAGGGCTCGATTCAGGCCATGTGGCTGGTGCCGCGATGGATGTGTTCGCCGAGGAGCCCGCGACCGAGAACGTGCTGTTCGGTGCGCCGAACCTGGTCTGCACGCCGCACCTTGGTGCGTCGACCACCGAGGCGCAGGAGAATGTGGCGCTACAGGTTGCTGAGCAGATGGCCGACTATCTGACCACCGGCGCCGTCACCAACGCGCTCAATTCGCCCTCGATTTCGGCTGAGGAAGCGCCGCGCATCAAGCCATATGTGGCGCTCGCGGAGTATCTCGGTTCGTTTGCCGGCCAGCTCACCGAGACGGCCATCGAAGGCGTGACCATCGAATATGCCGGCGAGGTTGCCGACATGAACACCAAGGCGCTCTCGTCAGCGGCCCTGGCAGGATTGTTGCGCCCGCTTCTGTCCACCGTGAACGTGGTGTCAGCGCCCGCGATGGCGAAAGATCGTGGCATTGCGCTCGAAGAGACCAAGCGTGGACAGGAAGGCGCTTATGAGACCTATATGCGGCTGACGGTGAAGACCGAGCGGCAAACCCGCTCCATCGCCGGCACCGTGTTTGCGGACGGCAAGCCGCGCCTCATCCAGATCAAAGGCATTGATATGGAAGGCTCGTTCGGCCCGAATATGCTGTACGTCACCAACCATGATAAGCCTGGCTTTATTGGCCGCCTTGGCTCGGTGCTCGGCGAATCGGGCATCAACATCGCGACCTTCAACCTTGGTCGGGCAGCCAAGGGCGATGATGCGATTGCGCTGGTCGAAGTCGATGAGCCGGTGGGCGAAACCGTGATCGGCGCCATCCAATCGCTTGAAGGCGTGGTTCAAGCCAAGCGGCTGAGCTTCTAGAGCAATTTCAGCAAAAGTTGCAGACTTTAGCGCCCGCGAAATTGTGTGAAAACAATGACTAAGAGCGCGTCTGGTGAACCAAAGTTCATCGAACGTGCTCTAGCTACCGCGCCTACTTAGACATCAGAACTCGGCGGACGGCTTTCACCGGTCGCCCGTCGAGGATCGCCATACCGATGGCGATCACGGCCATTCCCGCCACTTTCAATGCATCAATGCTCTCGCCGAGAAGGGGCACGGCAATCAGCGCCGTGAACACGGGCACGAGCATGGTTACCAGCATCACATTGGTGGCCCCGACGATCTTCAATATCCGGAAGAACAAGATGTACGCGAAGCCCGTGGAGACCACCGCGAGCGCGATCACCGATGCGATCACCTCGGTTGAGGGCATGCCCATGGAAAGCGGGTCATCGAACACGAACATGATCGGGATCATCAGGAGCGTTGAGCCCGTCAGCTGGCCGGCGGCGGTGCATAAGGGGTTCTCACCTGCAAAGCGGCGGCCCCAAACCCCTGCAAATGCATAGGAAATTGCCGTTCCGATGAGCATGAGCTCGAAGATAAGGTTGTCGCCCATGCCCAGCAGGTAACGCGGGCCAATCACCAAGATGACGCCGGCAAAACCGACGATCAGGCCGGCAATGCGCCGGCCAGTCAGCTTCTCGTCGGTTAGCAGCAGCCCGGCGACCAGAAGCGTGAAGAACGGCGTCGACGCGTTGAGGATGGAGGCGAGCGATGCGCTGATCTGCGTTTGCCCTGTGAACATCAGCGAAAAGGCGATCACATTGTTCAGAAGCCCCATCACCGCGTAGTTAGCAAACGCGCCCAGGCTCCAATCCATGGGGATGCGCAGCGCCAGCCGCACCAGGTGCAGCGTCACTGCCGCCAGCGCGACCCTGAAGAACACAAGGGTGAAGGGCGGGATCTCGGCCACCGCGATTTTGGCGAACACGAACGAGCCGCCCCACAGAAATGCCAGAAGCAGCAAGAGCAGCCAGGCGGTGCCCGTCATGGTCTTTTGGGCGGGCGCCGGGCGTGTCGCGGTTTGGGCGGTCTGGTTCGTCGACATGGAGGATCGTTCGTTGAGGACTTGCTGGGCGTTGATAGGCGCACTCCGGGCAGGCGGACACCCGAAACCGGACGCCTCGGATTGCGTACTTTTTGGGCTCGCTAGGTGCCCCGGTGCGTGCCGAAGATGGGGTCTTCTGGGCGCACCGCGCCGCCATTGGCTTCATCGATGGCCTGGCGCCAGTGCTTGCGGCACAGGGAAACGTAGCGGTCGTTCCCGCCAACCTCGACTTGCGCGCCGCCGGTCACCGCTTTGCCCTCTTCGCTGACCCGCACAACCATGCTCGCTTTCTTGCCGCACCAGCAGATGGTGCGCACTTCGCGCATCTCGTCGGCAATGGCCAACAGGGTACGGGATCCGGGGAAGAGCTGGCCCGCAAAGTCCACCCGCAGGCCATAGGCCATCACGGGGATGCGCACGTCATCGACCACGCGCGCCAGCTGCCACACCTGATCTTCGGTCAGAAACTGCGCCTCATCGATCAAGATGCAGGCCGGGCGGTCCGCTTTGTCGGCAGCGACCTTGGCCAAATGCGCGATGGTGAAGGCGTACAGGTCGGTTTCGGGCGTATAGGTTTCCGCTTTCTGCGTGATCCCGATGCGTGAGCCGATGGTGCCTTCGCCGGCGCGGTCATCAAGCTGCGCGGTGAGCAGCATCGTCGCCATGCCGCGCTCAGCATAGTTGTGCGCCGCCTGCAGAAGCATGGTCGATTTGCCAGCGTTCATCGTCGAATAGTGGAAGTGCAGTTTGGCCATGGCGCTCGCCTAACGGTTGGTCATTGCGCGGTCGCGGCCGTGGCGGCCTGCTTTTGCGATTGGCGGCGGCCTGACCATTCGGCGAAGGCGATGCCCCCTAGCACGCCGACAAGGCCGATAGCGTGGTAGGTTTCGAACGTCTCGCCGAGAATGACCACCGCCAGCACGGTTGCGAAGACCGGGATGAGGTTGATGAACAGGCTCGCCCGCCCGGCGCCGATCATCTCGACGCCGCGGATCCACAGGACCTGGCTGACAAAGCTGGGGAAGATGATCACATAGGCGAGCAGCGCACCGACGCGCCAGTCGGCCTCGGGATAGCGGCCATTGATCAGATCAAGGGCGAAGAAGGGGACCGATGCGACAAGCCCGCCAATGGCGAGCATCAAAAAGAACACCTGCCAGGGCAGCTGCGGCTTTGTGCGGAGCATGATCGAGTACAGCGCGAACGACAGAACGCCGCCCATCATGATGATATCGCCAATGTTGAACTGAAGACCCAACAGGCGGTCGAGCGAGCCCTGAGCCACGGTCACGGTGACACCCGCCATGGCGAGCAGAACCCCGAGGCCCTGCAGAAGGCTGATCCGCTCGCGGTAGACGATGAACATCAGCGCCACGATGACGGCTGGAAACGTGCCCTGTTCGATGCCCACGTTGAGAGCCGATGTGTAGTTGAGCGCCGTGTACAGGCCGGTGTTGAAAAGCGAGAAGCCCAGAGCGCCCATCGTCAACAGCTTGAGGGCGTGCTGCGTGATGGTCTGGCGGTGCGCCGCAAGGTGCGGCCAGGCGATCACCAGGGCGATGGCGCAGACCAGCAGCCAGCGCAAAAAAGTCAGCGTAAACGGTGGGATAACCCCCGATGCGAGCTTGCCGGCAATGGTGTTGCCGGCCCAAAACAGGTTGGTCAGCACCAGCAGTGTGTAGGGATTGTTGAGAAACCGCATAGCGGTCTCCAACACCTTTTGCCTTGCCGCTGCAAGCCCGGCATCAGGGCCAGTTGGTGCTGATGCGTCGCAAGGTGGGGTTACACGGCGGTTGCGTGTGCTATGCAGCGGCGCTTGCGCGCGCTTATGGGCCCCTGGGCTGGGTTGGCCGGGGCTGGTGCGCAGGGTTGTCAGTGGAAAGGTTTGGCATGGCCAATGTTGTGGTGGTCGGCTCGCAATGGGGCGACGAGGGCAAGGGCAAGATTGTGGATTGGCTGTCGGAGCGCGCCGAAGTGGTGGTGCGGTTCCAAGGCGGGCACAATGCGGGCCACACGCTTGTGGTCGGCGAGACGGTCTACAAGCTTAGCCTTCTGCCCTCTGGCATCGTCCGCGAGGGCACGCTGTCTCTGATCGGCAACGGCGTCGTCGTTGACCCGCACCATCTGGTCGAAGAGATCGAGACCTTGCGCGGGCAGGGCGTCGACATCACTCCCAACCGCTTGCGGATTGCCGACAATGCCGCGCTGATCCTCAGCCTTCATCGCGAGCTTGATGGCCTGCGCGAGAGCGCGGCGAGCCAGACCGGCTCGAAGATCGGCACCACCGGGCGCGGCATCGGGCCGGCCTATGAAGACAAGGTCGGGCGGCGGTCGATCCGTATGATGGATCTGGTCAATCCGGCCACACTGCCTGCCAAGATCGATCGGCTGCTGACCCACCACAATGCGCTGCGCCGTGGCCTCGAGGTTCCCGAAGTCACCCATGATGCGGTGTTTGACGAGCTGATGGCGGTGGCCGATCAGGTCACGCCGTTCATCGGTCGGGTGTGGGACATTTTGCACACCGAGCGCGCGCGCGGGGCCCGGATCCTGTTCGAAGGCGCACAAGGCGCGCTTCTGGATATCGACCATGGGACGTATCCCTATGTGACATCGTCGAACACGGTGGCCGGCCAGGCTTCCACTGGTTCAGGCATTGGCCCAGGTGGGCTCGACTATGTGCTGGGCATCACCAAGGCCTACACAACGCGCGTCGGCGAGGGGCCGTTTCCCACCGAACAGCTTAACGAGGTGGGCGAGTTTCTGGGCACGCGCGGGCACGAGTTCGGCGTGGTCACGGGGCGCAAACGCCGCTGCGGTTGGTTCGATGCGGTGCTGGTGCGCCAAACCGTCAAAACGTCGGGCATCACGGGGATCGCGCTCACCAAGCTCGATGTTCTCGATGGCATGGATGAGTTGATGGTGTGCACGGGCTATGAGCTTGATGGCGAGCAGATCGACTATCTGCCGGCGAGCCAGGGTCAGCAGGCGCGCGTCAAGCCGGTCTACACCCGGATGGAAGGTTGGCAGCAGACAACCGCTGGCGCCTGCTCCTGGGCTGACCTGCCCGCCCAGGCGGTGAAGTATGTCCGGCTCGTCGAGGAGTTGATCGGCGCGCCGGTCGCCCTGCTGTCGACAAGTCCGCAGCGTGACGACACAATTTTGGTCCAAGATCCTTTCCAGGATTAACCATATCTGGTGCGGCGGATCGGTGCAGCTGGTCCATCAAGCCATTGACCAAGCGCGCAGAACTTGGGCATTACATCACTGTTTCAAGGCAGTTGCCGTTGGCTTTCTTTTGCCATTCTTCGGCATGCTACCGTCGCTTTGATTTCGACGTTCGATGATTCGGCCGCCCGTGATCTGTTGGGCGCAACTTGTGTGGTAAAATTGTATGGCGGATTTCGATGCGATCCTGCGTAAGGCGTTGGCCAGTCGGCCGGACGCTTCAGGTGAAGAGCGCCGCAAGATTTATGAGCGCGCACGGCAAGCGCTGATCCGCCAGCTGACGGGCTTTGAGCCGCCGCTTCCGCCCGAAGACATTTCGCGCCAGCGGTTGGCGCTGGAATCGGCCATTCGAAAAGTCGAGGCCGATGTCGCGGCCAATGGAGGCGTGCTTCCAGGGGCTGCCGCGACCGCTGCAGCAGCAAGTGCGGCGCCTGCAGCCGCAGCGTCGCCTCCTGTCGAACCTGCACCCGCC
>JAHCMG010000137.1 GCA_019192585.1 Devosiaceae bacterium MH13 | reverse complement strand
GGGAACAGGTCCGAGCCGCTGGCGACGACGGCTGCGCCGTCTTGCCGGTCGAGGACGATGCTGACCACCGGCTCGAGGATGGCAGCGCCATCGACGGCGTCAGTCAACAGAGCCTGCTGTACCTGCGCGGCGCCCTGATAGATGATCTCAACCTGGTCGGGATCAACGCCAAGCTGGTTGCGCAGCCAGAACTGGAACACCGTTTCGGGCACGGAGCCGGCCGGGAAGGAGGTGATCACCGGCTTGCGACCGTGATCGGCGGCGAAGCGTTCGAACGCGGTGGCGTGATCGCCCTCAAAATAGGGCGCCAGCTCACCCAGCGCGACGATCGAAATCTGCTCAACGATGTTGGACGCAACAACTTTGATGTCGGCACCGCGGGCGCGGGCCACCATGGCCGGGCCGATGCCAAGATAGGCAACGTCAAGCTGGCCAGCGAGCAGCGCCTGCACCATGGCCGGGCCGTTTTGGAACTGGACGAGCTCCGGCTCGATGCCGGCCTCGGCGATCCAGCCTTCTTCGAGCCCAACAAACAGTTGGGAGATCGGCAGGATGGGCATATAGCCGACCTCAAGTTCGACGGCTTCGTCAGCCTGGGCGGTCACCGCCGTCAGCGACAGGGCCGCCGCAGCCACGGTTTTGAGAAAAGCGTTCATCGCAAAGTCTCCTGGACAAAAGTCTTCCGGTTCGGTTGGCCGAATACTCGCGCCATCGGTGTGCGCGCGGTAGGTTTGAGCTTCCAAGAGGCGGGTTTTTTAAGCGGGGCGGCTATGCGAGGCCTGGGTTCTTCGGTTCACCCCAAGCGCGCAATGGATTTGCTAGAGCATGGCAATCGCCGCACCTGATTTTTCGCGCGTTGCTGGATCGACACGCGGAGTGAGCGAAACAACATCGCTCAAACGCGAGGTTTAGGAGTAGAATGTTCTACGAACCCAAAAATGGGCATGGTCTGCCGCATAACCCTTTCAACGCGATCGTCTCTCCACGACCCATCGCGTGGGTGTCGACGCGCGCGAGCGATGGCAGCGAAAACCTCGCGCCCTACTCGTTCTTCAACGCCGTCTCCTACGTCCCGCCGCAGGTGATGTTCGCCTCGACATCGACCAAAGCCGACCGGGCGAAGGGCAAGGACAGCGTTGCCAACATTCTCGACAGCGAGGTGTTCTGCGTGAACATCGTTGAGTACGCGATGCGCGACGCCATGAACGCCACCTCAGCCTCCCTGCCGCGCGAGGTTGACGAGTTCGCCCATGCGGGCATTGAGCGGGCGCCGTGCGAGCAGATTGCCTGCTCACGGGTCGCGGGCGCGCCGGCAAGCCTGGAGTGCCGGTTGGTGCAAGCGGTCGATCTGCCGGGCGAGGCGAACATCGTCGTCTTCGGCGAAGTGGTCGGTGTCCACCTGCGCGATGATTGCGTTGTCGATGGCCGGTTTGATGTGACGCGCTACCAGCCGCTGTCGCGACTGGGCTATATGGATTACACGCGCGTCAGCGATGTTTTCAGCATCAAGCGTCCCGGCTAACAGCGGGGCCTATTTGGTGCCGAACATCCGATCGCCGGCATCTCCGAGGCCAGGCACGATGTAGCCATGATCGTTGAGGTGGCTGTCGATTGCGGCAGTCACCACGGGCACATCGGGGTGGTTCGAGGTGAACTTTTCAATGCCTTCGGGCGCTGCCAGCAGACACACGAAGCGAATGTTGTGCGCCCCGCGCTCCTTGAGTTTGGTGACAGCGGCGGACACAGAGTTCGACGTTGCGAGCATCGGGTCGAGCACGATCACCAGCCGGTCAGACAGGTCTTCGGGCGCCTTGAAGTAATATTCGACGGGCTGCAGCGTTTCGGGATCGCGATAGAGGCCGATATGGGCAACACGGGCCGCGGGCACCAGATCGAGCATGCCTTCGAGCAGGCCGTCGCCAGCGCGCAGCACTGACGCAAAGACCAGCTTCTTGCCGGAAAGCTTGGGCGCCATCATCGGCTCGAGCGGGGTCTCGATCTCGACATTTTCGATATCGAGGTCGCGGGTCGTCTCATAGCAGAGCAGGTGCGAGATCTCGAACAAGAGCCGGCGGAACGAGGCCGTCGACGTGTTCTTATCGCGCATCAAGGTGAGCTTGTGTTGGATCAGCGGATGGTCGACGACCGTGACACCTTGCATGGCAAAAGGCTCCTTGAGACTGCGATTGTGGCTTTGTGCCGCCCCGTTCAGGAGGTGGCAAGCGCCAGATCGAGTTTGCCCAACAGTTGTGCCCGCGTTTGTTCGTCAACGAACGCGGCGGCGAGCGCGTTGCGGGTCAGCATGGCCCGCGTGGCGCGGTCATCGCCGCCCAGAAGCTCCACCATCATGGCGACATCTCTGGCCAAGCTGGTGTGGAAATGCGGCGGATCGTCGGAGTTCGCGGTGAGCGGCACGCCCGCATCGTAGAGCGCCTTGGCGGGATGGTCCGCCGGGGAGGGCACAGCGCGCAGGACGATGTTCGAGAGCGGGCAGACCTCAAGCGTGATCTTTTTGGCGGCGAGTTCCGCCACGAGCGTCGGGTCGTCGGCGGCGCGGATGCCGTGGCCGATGCGCCTGACACCGAGCGAAAGGGCATCGCGGATGGTTTGCGGGCCCGTCCACTCGCCGGCATGGCAAGTGAGGCCGAGGCCAGCACCGCCGCACAGGGCGAATGCATCGGCGGCGTCGTGCAAGGTTCCCGCGACTTCCGAGCCGCCCAGGCCGAACCCGGTGATGGCTTGGATCTCTTTTGCGGCGTCGACCGCGATGGCGGCGGCGCGGTTGATCGCCTCAGCCCCGAAATGGCGCACGCCAGTGCAGATGATGCGGCTGATGATGCCGGTGTCGCGCTCGGCTCGCTGCATCCCCTCTGCCAGGGCGGAAAGATACGCGACAGGGTCGACGCCACCGCGCTGGGCGTGATCGGTGGAGGCGAAGATCTCTGAATAGATGGCGCCCTCGGTCGCGAGCGAAGAGGCATAGCTGTAGCTGAGCGCGGCGTAATCCTCCGGCCGCGTGAAGACGCTCGCCGCGCGGTCATAGGCGCCGAGAAAGTCGTCGAAATCGGACCAGATGTAGCCGCCATGCTCGTCGATGAGGCCGGTTATGTCCTGGCCATTGCGATGCGCCAGCTCGCGCACCAGGTCCGGCGGGGCGGCGCCTTCGATGTGGCAATGCAGTTCGGCCAGCGGCACGGCGGTCACAGGATCGACGCTCCGTGGCGACCGGCGGGCAAGCCTAGCCAGTGTGCCGCCGTCTCGCCTATGTCGGCGAAGCTGCTGCGCACGCCCGCGCTGCCCGGCGCGAGGCCCTTGGCCGTCATCAGCACCGGCACGCGCTCGCGGGTGTGATCGGTGCCGACCCAGCTTGGGTCGTTGCCATGGTCGGCGGTGAGGATGAGAAGGTCGCCCTCCTCCATTGCACCCAAAAAGCGTGGGAGCAGCGCGTCGAACCGCTCGAGCGCATCGGCATAGCCGGGCACGTTGCGGCGGTGGCCGAATTCGCTGTCAAACTCGACAAAGTTGGCAAAAACCAAGTCGCCACCCTCGGCGGCCTGCGGCCCGGCGACGGTTCCCATTAAGACATCGAACAGCGCCTCGATGCCCGGCACTTTGCGCACCTCATCGATGCCGTGCATGGCGAAGATGTCGCCGAGCTTGCCGAGCGCGATCACGCGATTGCCAGCCTCCTGCACACGGTTGAGGACCGTGGGTTCAGGCGGCGGAATGGCGAAATCCTTGCGGTTGCTGGTGCGCTGGAACGTCTCGACGGTCTCGCCAACAAAGGGCCGCGCGATGATGCGGCCGATGTTGAGCGGATCAACGAGTTTTCGCGCCACGTGGCAAATCTCGTAGAGCCTTTCGAGGCCAAAATGCGTTTCATGCGCTGCGATCTGAAAGACCGAATCCGCCGAGGTGTAGACAATGGGTTTTTTGGTCGCGATGTGCTCGATACCGTGATCGGCGATGACCACTGTGCCCGAGCCATGCGTGTTGCACAGCGTGCCGGGCAGGTTTGCCTCGCGGATGAAAGCGTCCATCAATTCTGGCGGAAACGCAGGATCACTGTCGGGGAAGTAGCCCCAGTCAAAGGGAACCGGGACGCCGGCAATCTCCCAGTGCCCCGACGGCGTGTCTTTGCCGTTGGAGACTTCGCTTGCGGCAGCGAACCGGCCCGTGACCGTGTCGCGCGGCAGGTCTTGATGGGTGAAACCCGAGGCGAGCTCCACCGCTGCGCCAAGGCCGAGCGCGCAAAGGTTTGGCAGCTTCAGCGGGCCGGCGCGCAGGCCGGGCGTATCACCTTTTCCGTCGGCGCAGTGTTGGGCGATATGGCCGACGGTGTTGGCGCCGGTATCCGGCACCTCGCCGTTGAAAAACTGGGCAGCGTCCGGCGCGCCGCCGATGCCGACGCTGTCGAGCACGACCAGGAACACGCGCGCCATCAGGGGGCACCGGTCGGGTCGATCTGGCTGTAGATCGCGGGCGCTGGCGCCGGTGCATCGCCGATGGTGATGGCCGCCGTCACGCGGCTAGCCGCAGCGTCCGCATCGGCCTGGGTGCGGGCCAGAACCCGCGCCAACGGGTCGCCTGCCTCCACCCGGTCGCCGAGGCTGACAATGTGGGTGAGGCCAACGGCGTGGTCGATCGGGTCGGCCGGGTTGGTGCGGCCACCGCCGAGTGCCACAACGGCCAAGCCGATCTGCCGTGTGTCCATCACTGCCACCGTCCCGCTGGTCGGCGCGGGCACCGCGATCTCGATCTCCGGGACGGCCAGGTAGGTTTGGTAGCGCTCGACAAAGTGGGCGGGGCCACCGAGCGCCGTCACCATGGCGGCAAACCGCTCCGCCGCGCGGCCGCTATCGAGCGCGTCCGAGACTTTGGCGAGGGCCGTGTCTTTATCGGCAAGACCGCCGAGCACCAGCATCTGCGCGCACAGTGCCAAGGTCACCTCGCGCACACGCGCATCCTGCGCCGCGCCGGTCAGGAACTCGACGGCCGTTGCCACCTCAACGGCATTGCCCGCCACATGGCCGAGCACCTCGTTCATGTCGGTCAAAAGGGCGGAGGTTCTCGTGCCCGCGCCGTTGGCGACGCTGACCAAGCTGCTCGCGAGCGCCTCGCTGTCCTCATGGGTGGGCATGAAGGCGCCCGAGCCAGATTTGACGTCCAGCACCAGGCCATCAAGCCCAGCGGCGAGCTTCTTTGACAGGATCGAGGCGGTGATCAGGTCGATCGATTCCACCGTCGCGGTGACATCGCGGATGCCGTAGAAGCGCTTGTCTGCGGGGGCCAGTGCTGCCGTCTGACCGATGACGGCGCAGCCGCAGCTTTCGGTGACCGACCGGAAGGTCTCATTGTCGGGCTGGGTCTGATAGCCGGGGATGGAATCCATCTTATCGAGCGTGCCGCCGGTATGGCCGAGGCCCCGGCCCGAGATCATCGGCACAAAGCCGCCACACGCCGCCACGATGGGTGCGAGCATCAAAGAGAGGTTATCGCCCACGCCGCCGGTCGAGTGTTTGTCGAGCGCGGGGCCATCAAGGTGCGACCAGTCCAGCACATCGCCAGAATCGCGCATGGCCAGTGTCAGCGCCACGCGCTCGTCCATCGCCATGCCGCGGAAGAAGACAGCCATGGCAAACGCGCTGATCTGGGCGTCGGTGACGCTGCCGTCGGTCATGCCGGTGACAAGCTGGCCGATCTCCTCGGCTGCGAGCGTGCCGCCGTCGCGTTTCTTGGCAATCAGCTCTTGCGGGAGCGCGCCCATCGCTCGGTCACCGCCCGGCCATGTCGGCCAGCAGCGCCCGGATCAGGCGTGTCAGCTTGGGCACGATGGTGGCCCCGACATCTTTGGTCTCGTGGTGGGAGAGCGCGTCGCCGGTCATGCCCGCGCCGAGATTGGTAATCGACGAAATGCCCAGCACGCGCATGCCATGGTAGCGGGCCAATATGGTTTCCGGCACGGTGGACATGCCCACCGCGTCCATGCCGAGCGTGCGCGCCATGCGGATCTCCGCCGGGGTCTCGAAGCTGGGGCCCAGGAACCAGCCATAGACGCCTTCGTGCAGCTCGACCGCCTCGGCTTCGGCGACCTGTTTGGCGATCGCCCGCCAGGCGGGGTCGTAGGCGTCGACCATGTTGGCGAACCGGCCATCGCCGTCGACGCCGATGAGCGGGTTGCGGCCTGAAAAGTTGATGTGATCGCTAATCAGCATCAGCGAGCCGGGGCCCATGTCTTCGTGCAGCGACCCTGCGGCGTTGGTGAGGATCAGGCTTTCAACGCCCAGGCCCTTAAGGGTGGCGAGCGGCGTTGCCATGGCGTCGGCCAAGCCTGTCTCGTAGGCGTGGACGCGGCCCGCCAGCACCGCAACATCAAGGCCCGATAAGGTGCCAATGACCAGCTCGGCGGCGTGGCTCGACACCGTAGAGTGCGGGAAGCCAGGCAAGTCAGTATAGGCAAAGCGGGTCGGGTTCTCGATCTCATCGACCAGCCCGCCAAGGCCTGAGCCAAGGATCAGCCCGAGCTTGGGTGCAGCGCCCGGCAAGCGGGCCTTGATGACCGATACGGCGTCCGACACGAGCTCCTACCCTTCCTCAAGGTTGAACGCGTGGGGCAGCAGCGCGCCGATGGTCGTCTCGAGCATCACCCCTTCGGGGGACGCGATGATGACCGGCGTCCCGGTGCCCTGGGCGAACTCGGCGATCCGCTGGCGGCACCCGCCGCATGGCGAGCACAGGTCCCACGGATCGGTTTCCGGTTGCAGGTCAGGCCGGCCACCGGCGACAGCGATGGCCTTAATCGTGCGTCCGCCTGCCAAGGCCATGGCGGCGATGGCGCCCGCTTCGGCGCACGTGCCTTGCGGGTAGGCTGCGTTCTCGACATTGCAGCCGGGATAGATCGCGCCATCCTCGCACATAAGCGCGGCGCCAACCCGGTAGTTCGAGTACGCCGCATAGGCCGTTTCACGCGCGGTGACGGCCGCATCGACCAGCCGCTGTTTGTCCTCATCGCTGAGCATTCTAGCGCTCTTTCACGTACGGGACGCCGCCGGCCTTGGGGGGCTCGGCCTTGCCGATGAAGCCGGCGAGCAGGACGACGGTGAGGATGTAGGGCAAGGCCTGGATGAGCTGCACCGGTACCTCGCCGATGCCTGGGAACTCGTAGCCCTGTAGGCGAATGCCCAGCGCATCGAGGAAACCGAACAGCAGGCACGCGTAGAGCACCGGCACCGGCTTCCACTTGGCAAAAATCAGGGCCGCCAGTGCGATAAAGCCTTTGCCCGCGGACATGTTGGGCACGAAGCTCGCCGACTGCGCGGTGGACAGATACGCGCCCGCAAGCCCGCACAGAACGCCGCAAATGATGACCGCCTGGTAGCGCATCAAGGTCACCGAGATGCCGGCGGTGTCGACGGCGGCAGGGTTCTCGCCAACCGCCCGCAAGCGCAGCCCGAAACGGGTGCGGAAGATGACGAACCAGGTGACGGCCACCATGACGAAGCCGAGATAGACCAGCAGATTGTGCCCCGAGATCAGCTCTTCATAGATCGGGCCGAGGAAAGGCACGTCGGCGAGCTGCTCGGCGCCGGGCCATTCGATGGGCAAAAACCGCGCCTCGTTCTCAAGCCTTGGCGTGCGGCCACCTTGGCTGAAATAGGCATGGCCGATCAGCGCTGTGAGGCCCGCGGCGAGGAAATTGATCGCAACACCAGAGACGATCTGGTTGCCGCGCGCGGTGATGCACGCGAACCCGTGCACCAGCGCCAGGCCGACGGACACCGCAATGCCGGCTAAGAGGCCAAGCCACACATTGCCGGCCAAGGCGCCAATGGCGGCAGCGGCGAAGGCGGCGGCGAGCATCTTGCCTTCGAGGCCGATATCGAAAACGCCCGAGCGCTCGGAGTAGAGGCCTGCCAGCGCGGCGAACAGGAGCGGCATGGACAGCCGCACCGTCGAGTCGAGCAGCAGAATGAAGCTTTCAAACGTCCCCATGGCGCTATTCCCCCGCCGGTGCGCTGGAGGCTTGCGCCGCCTCTCGGGCGCGGCGACGGTCATATTGCGCGTTGAAGAAGGCGACGATCGCGGGCCGGAACAGCCCTTCGAGCGCGCCGGCGAACAGGATCACCAGACCTTGGATGGCGATGATCATGTCGCGGGTGATCGACGGCATGGAGAAGGCCAGTTCCGCGCCACCCTGGTAGAGCGCGCCGAACAGGAGCGCGGCCAGCACGATGCCGATCGGGTGGGCGCGGCCCATGAGCGCCACAGCGATGCCGACAAAGCCTGCGCCGCCGGCAAACTCCAAGATCAGCCGGCCATGCACGCCCATGATCTCGTTGATCGCCATCATGCCCGCGAGCGCGCCCGATAGCGCCATGGCGATCATGATCAGCCGAGGCGGACGCATGCCGGCATAGACGGCGGCGGTGGGGTTCTGGCCGAGGGTGCGCAACCGGTAGCCCAGCCGCGTGCGCCAGATCAGCACCCACACCAGGAACGACATGATGAGGGCGAGGAAGAAGGAGATGTTGAGTTGCGCGCCGCCGAGGTTGGCGCCGAACCAATCGAACAGCCAATCGAGCCGTGGGATACGCCCACCCTCTTCGAGGGTTCGGCTCTCAGGCGCCATCGCGCCGGGCTGGCGAAACACATTGACCAGCATGTAGGTCATCAGCGCGGCGGCGATGAAGTTGAACATGATGGTGGTGATAACGATGTGGCTGCCACGCGTTGCCTGCAAATAGCCGGGCACAAAGGCCCACAGGCCGCCCACCGCGCAGCCCGCGATCAGCGCCAGCGGGGCGGTGATGTACCAGGGCATGAACTGGTCGAGCGCGAGGCAGACGATGATGACGCCGAGCCCCGCCACATAGGCCTGGCCCTCGCCGCCAATGTTGAACAGGCCGGCGTGGAACGCGACGGCAACGGCAAGGCCGGTGAAGATGAAGTTCGTGGCGTAATAGAGCGTGAAGCCAACACCCTCGCCGTAGCCGAAAGCGCCGAACAGCATCAGTTCGACCGCCTCAAGCGGGTTTTCGCCGACCGCGATCACCACCAAGCCTGCAACCAAGAAAGCGGCTGCCAGGTTGAGCAGCGGGATCAGGCCGTAGTCGACCCAACGGGGAAGTTCACCGCGCGACAGGCTCACTGTTCGGTCTCCAAATAGCCTTGCTGAACCAGGTGATGGCGAACGAAATCGCGAAAGGTCAGTGTCTGAAGATCCTTCTCTTCGCAATCGAACCGCGAGCCGCCATCAGGGCAGATTTGATAGGGCCAATCGACGGTGGCGTTCATCAGCCGCAACCGCTCGAGGGCCTCATCGCCTCTGCCGAGCCGTGCTTCCATCGCGGCCCAGCCAGCCAGTGCGCCAGGCCGGTCGACATTGCGCTCGGGGATGAAGTCACCGATCTCTTCGGTGAAAGCCGCGCTGAAGGCCGGGTCAGCCGACACATCGGTCATCGCGCCGCCAACGAACTGGTGCACGAGAGGCGGCGCCCAGGAGCCGGCATAGGCATCGAACGTGTACAGGAACGACTGGTCGCGCACCGTGACCTCGCCAATGCCATCGCGGTTGAAATCGGTGAGCCGGTAGCCGCCATCGTAACTGCCGAGCTCTCCGGCTTTCCACGTGCCATCGGCCTGCACGGACGCGATGGTGATCACGTCGCAGCAATGCGCACCGCCGGTGTAGCTGGTGGTGATCACCTCGGGCTGCGGCGTGGTCGTATCGAGATGCGCAATCTGCGCCGTGACCGGCAAGAAGCTGAAAAAGGTCTCAGCGCCCTCGAAGCGCAGCTGCTCCTGGCCATCTGCTTCGATGATGAAGATGGGGATGGTAATGCCGTCCCCGTCGGGACGCGAGGCCACGGTGACCGTGACGCCGTCGAGGCTCACGCTGGTGGCTGCATCGTCTTCGAGAAGATCGAGGACGACCCCCTCGAACCCTGCCGTCTCGGCATCAGCGGTCTGCGCGTTGCCCTTGTTGGCTGCCTGTGCCGCTAGGGGCGCCGCAAACAAGGCCGCGCTGAGAAACGCGCTGGCGCCGCGCCTTGCGGCCATGGAGAGGATCGGGTTGGTGCGCGGGGCGCTCACTGCGCCGCTTCCGTTTGTTGAGCGGCTTTGTCGGCCGCCTCATCGATGCCGGCCATCATCAGGCCGATCTCGTTTTCATCGGTCTGATCAGGCAGGCGTTCGCCCACAATCTCGCCGCCGCACATCACCAGGATGCGGTCAGAAAGCCCAAAGATTTCATCAAGTTCCACCGAAACAAGCAGAACCGCCTTGCCGGCATCGCGCATCTCGATCAGCCGCTTATGGATGAACTCGATGGCGCCAATGTCGACCCCGCGCGTCGGCTGACCGACGAGCAGCACATCGGGGTCCTCTTCCATCTCACGGGCGATGACGATCTTCTGCTGGTTGCCGCCGGAAAAATTGGCGGTCTTCAGCCGGCAGTTGGGCGGGCGAATATCGTACTTCTCGATATGCGCTTTAGCGTGGTTGCGCACGGCATCAACGTCGATCACGACCTTGCCGCCAATCCCCTCAGCGTTGTGGTAGCCAAGAACCGAGTTCTCGTTCTCTTCGAACGTCTTGACCAGGCCCATGCGGAGCCGGTCCTCGGGCACGTGGCCCATGCCCAGCTCGCGGGCTTCGGCCGGATCACCGGTGTGCGAGAGCGGCTTGCCGTTCACAAGCACCCGCCCTGACGCTGGCGCTTCGATGCCTGAGATGGCTTCAAGCAGCTCCGATTGGCCGTTACCGGAGACGCCGGCAAGGCCAACAATCTCACCGCGCCGGACGGTAAAGCTGACATTCTTGACGCGGTCGACGCCGAACCGGTCGCGGACCGTCAGGTTCTCGACGACAAGCGCATCTTCGGTTGGCTTGGCCGGGCCTTTGTCGACCTCCAGCAAGACCCGCCGACCGACCATCTGTTCGGCGATCTCGGACGGGCTCGTGTTGGCGGTCTGCAATGTGGCCACCATGGCGCCACGCCGCATGACAGACACCTCGTCCGTGACCGCCATGATCTCGCGAAGCTTGTGGGTGATCAGAAGGATCGTTTTGCCCTGATCGCGCAGCTGACGAAGGATGCGGAAAAGATTGTCCGCCTCTTCCGGGGTCAGCACGCCGGTGGGCTCATCAAGGATCAGGATGTCGGCGCCGCGGTAGAGCGCTTTGAGGATCTCAACGCGCTGCTGCAAGCCGACGGACAATTCGGAGACGATCGCGTCCGGATCGACCGTCAGGCCGTACTCGTCGGACAGGTTTTTGAGGTCGCGGCGGACCTTCTCGCGGCCGGCCTGCAAAGTGGCAGCGCCTTCCGCCCCGAGCATCACATTCTCGATGACGGTAAAACTGTCGACCAGCATGAAGTGCTGGTGAACCATGCCGATGCCTTTGGCGATGGCATCGTTTGACGAGCGGATCGACACCGTGTTGCCGGAGACGAAGATGTCGCCGGCATCGGCTTCGTAGAAACCATAGAGGATCGACATCAGCGTCGATTTGCCGGCGCCGTTCTCCCCCACAATGCCGTGGATGGATTGTTTGCGGACTTTCAGGTTGATGTCGCGGTTTGCGTGGACGGCGCCGAAGCGTTTGTCGATCCCGCGCAGTTCGATGGCGAGAGGGGCTCCAGCAGGAGGGCCGTCGTTCGGCGGCGTTTCGCTAGCAGCGGTCATGCCGTGGCTGTTCGTCCGGATCGGAAAGGTGCTGACCCCGCCCACCTCAACCGAGGCGGGCGGGTGCCTATCACATGCCTTTATCCATCGGTGGCCGGGCAGGTGTTATCAGCCATGTAGTCATGAACGACAACTTCTCCGGCGATGATCGCTTCACGAGCAGCAGCGACAGCGGCTTCCATCTCGGGCGTAATGAGACCACGGTTGTTATCGTCCAGCGCCCAATCAACGCCACCTTCGGCGAGGCCGAGGACTTCAAAACCGTTGGTCCACTCGTCGTTCATGGCATCGGTGAAGGCGTCCTGCACTGCCACATCGACGCGCTTGAGCATCGAGGTGAGAACCGAGCCGGGCTGCAAACCGTTTTGGTTGGAGTCCACGCCAATCCCAAGAATACCCGCATCTGCGGCCGCCTGCAGAACACCGATGCCGGTGCCGCCAGCGGCGTGGAACACAACATCAGCGCCAGCTGACACATGGCTTTGAGTGATCTCGCCGCCACGAACCGGGTCGTTCCAAGCTGCGCCGGTGGTACCGGTCATGGCTGATAGAACATCCGCTTCCGGGTTCACCGAGAGAACGCCCTCGGCATATCCGCAAGCAAAACGACGGATCAACGGGATATCCATGCCGCCAACGAACCCGACCGTGTCAGATTCAGAAGCGAGTGCAGCCAGAACGCCGACAAGGTAAGAGCCTTCATGGTCCTTAAAAACGATGGATCGGACATTTGGTTGGTCCACAACCATGTCGACAATCGCAAAGCGCGTGTCTGGGAACTCTTGGCTGACAGTCTCAACTGCCGAACCATGCGAAAAACCGATCGCGATGATCGGATCATGGCCACGGCGCGCAAAGTTCCGTAGGGCCTGCTCGCGCTGAGAGTCATTCTGGATCTCGAAGTCGGCGTACTCAACACCAGTTTCGGCCATGAAGGCTTCTGCACCCGTATATGCGGCCTGATTGAAGCTCTCGTCGAACCTGCCGCCAAGGTCGTAGACGACCGCTGGGTTGGTATCCTGGGCAACCGCCGGGACCGTCAGAAGCGCACCGAGCGCTGCCGTGGCAAGAAACGTTTTGATCATGCTGTTCACCTCCATTGTGCCCTTTTGGGCCTCATTTTTACGCGCGCCCGCACGCTGGGTGCGGGCACCAAAGCTGCCTGGTCAGGCGCGGCTCGACGATCACGCGGGTCCGCTGTCGCCAAAGCCCAAGCTGGGCCTGACCCTAAGCCATTGGGCGCCCTGTGCAAGAGGGATTGCAGCACAAGCTTTGGGCGGAGGCGCGAAATGCCGGGGCTCTTCGCCGCCCTTGCTTGGAGGGCCGCGCAATTAAGCCTACCGCCTGGCCCGAAAACACAGTACATCCGCGCCATGAGCGATTTGATGCGATCCGCTGCCCATGCGCCCGTCCATGCGCCCGTTCTCACGCTGGCGCTTGTGGCCCATGACGCCAAGAAAGCGGCCATGGTTGAGTTTGCCATGCGGCACGCCGATGTGTTGAACCGGCACCAGGTGGTGGCCACGGGCACCACGGGCGGCCAGGTGAAAAAGGCCGTGCCCGACTTGCCCGTCACCAAGCTTAAAAGCGGCCCGCTTGGGGGCGATCAACAGATAGGCGCGATGATTGCTAAAAGCGGTATTGACGCGCTGTTCTTTTTCGTCGATCCGCTGTCGCCAATGCCGCACGATGTGGACGTTAAAGCGCTGATGCGGCTGGCGTTGGTTTACGATGTGCCGATGGCACTGAACCCAGCCACTGCGGAAGCGCTTTTGACCGATCTTGTCGCCACGGTTCCAGACCGTTAAAGCGGTTGACCATCAGCCCGTTGCACCCAACGCTCGCACCCCAAAAGGTGTGTTACGCAAGCCCAAGCCATGCCCGACCGTCGTCGCCTTGATATTGTAACCCCGTTTCCGGTTCTGATCGCCGACCTTGGCGGCACCCATGCGCGCTTCGCGCTGGTCAGCGACGCCCATGCTGCCGAGCAAGGCTTCGCGCAGGTGCGCACGCGCGAACATCCCGATGTCGAAAGCGCCATTCAGGCGGGTGTGCTCGACCAGACCTCGCTGATCCCGCGCACGGCGATCCTGGCTGTTGCCGGGCCGACCTTGGGCGAGACGTTCAAGCTAACCAACGCCGACTGGGAGATCGATCCGCGCCGGATCATGCAGCGCCTTGGCTTTGAATGCGTGATCGCGATCAACGATTTTGAGGCGCAGGCGCTCGCGCTGCCGGACCTGACGCCCGACGATTGGCACGCCATCGGCCCGACTCTGCCGCCGCGGCGCGGCACCAAGCTGGTGCTTGGCCCCGGCACGGGCCTCGGCGCCTCGATGCTGGTGGACAGTATGGGCATGTGGATCACCGTGCCGGGCGAAGGCGGGCATGTGGCAATCCCCATCGAAAGCGAAGAGGATGACCGGCTGGTTGCCCATGTGACGCAAG
>JAHCMG010000136.1 GCA_019192585.1 Devosiaceae bacterium MH13 | reverse complement strand
GAGCTTCATCGCCGGCTGGGCCAGCGACCGGTTCGGGCCGCACCGGCTCTTGCCGCTGGTTCTGCTGCCGATGGGCGTGGGGATCGCGCTGCTCTCTCCCGCCACCCATGTCGCGCAATGGTACCTCGTGCTTGGCCTGATCGGGATCGGACAAGGGATCTCAAACGCCCTGGCAGGGGTGCTGTACCCCTTCCTGTACGGCACCCGGCATCTGGGCGCGATCCGCTCGATGGGGACCACGATCATGGTTGTTTCAACCGCCATCGGCCCCGGCCTGACGGGTTTGCTGATCGATGCTGGTGTCTCGTTCCCCGAGCAGGCGCCCTTCATGGGCGCGTGGTGCCTTGCCCTGACGGCGCTGTGCGTCTGGATCGCGCACAAGGTTGAGGCGCAGCGCGCCACCGAGAACAGGCAGGAGGCCAAGCCTTGAGCACCACCATCTATGTCGACGCGGATGCCTGCCCCGTCAAAGACGAGATCGAGCGCGTCGCCGACCGCCACCAGGTGCCGGCCATCCTTGTGTGCAATGGCGGCCTGCGGCCACCGCGCAACCCGCTCATCCGTCTCCAGGTGGTCGCCGAGGGACCCGACGTCGCCGACCAATGGATCGCCGAGCACTGCGCGCCGGGCGATATCGTCGTCACTGCCGACCTGCCGCTTGCGGACCGCTGCATCAAGGCGGGTGCCGCCGTGATCCAGCATGACGGCCAGGCGCTGACCGATGCCAATATCGGCCCCCGGCTCGCGACCCGGGACCTGATGGCAGACATCCGCGCCGCCGACCCGTTCCATCAGGGCGGCGGCAAAGCCTTCTCCAAGGCGGATCGCTCGCGGTTCTTGCGGGCGCTCGACACCGCCCTGCGCCGCGCCAAAGGCTAGCCTCAGGGCCAAACCCGGCCATGTTTCGGGCCAATCACCGCCCGAACAACACCCCCAGCCGGCCATACCGCCCTCGCACACCCGCCCCAATCGATCCCTAGCGCTGGCCGCTCGCCAAACGGATCAACGGCACACAGCGAGGGATCATGACCGACACCGTTTTATCCGCCACCCGCCGCTTCTTCAGCGCGCCGGCCTTCAAGTTCTTCACCTTGGGCGGGCTGACGCTTGCGCTGCTCATTCCAGCCTCGATGATTTGGCTCCTGGTCTCCGAGCGCGAAGAGCGCGCCCGCGACGTTGCCTTCGACATCGCACAGACATGGGGCGGCGCGCAGACGGTTGTCGGCCCGCTGATTGTGGTTCCCTACGAGATCGACGTGCCAGCCAACGACAAGGACGATGGCAGCCTGCGCACCGAGCGCCGCGAGGCGGTCTTCTTGCCGAGCCGTCTCGATATGGCCGTCGAAGCGCAAACACAAATCCGCTCGCGCGGCATTTTCGATGTGCCGGTCTACAGCGCCAACATCACGTTCACGGGCAGCTTCGACCGGCCACGCGCAAGCCAGATCACCGCCGACGATGCGCGCTTCTTGTGGGCGCAATCTCGGCTTGTCCTAAGCATCAGCGCCGTCCGCGCGATCAGCGACACGGTGTCCGTCACCATGCAGCCCCGAACCGGGATTGCACGCACCCGCGCGTTCGAGCCAAGCCTTGGCGGATCAACCACCTTTGCCGGCGCCGCCGACCAGGCCAGCACGCGCACCGGGCTCGAGGCCCAAGTGATGGCGCAGGGCATCCATGTGCCCAACTTGTTTGGTGCGCAGCCAGAACCGTTCGACTTTGACGTCACACTGGCCCTCAATGGCTCAGAGAGCCTGCGGCTCGCGCTGGTCGCACGCGACACAACCGGCTCGATGACCAGCGATTGGCCGCACCCATCGTTCATCGGCACGGCGCTGCCGCTCACCTCTGACATCTCAGAGGCCGGCTTTAACGCACGCTGGCAGGTGCCCCACCTGGCGCGCTCCCTGCCGCTGGCCTTTTCCCTTCATGGCGAGGCGAGCACCCGCCGCTTGACCAGCGACGCATTCGGGGTCCGCTTCTTCCAGCCGGCGGACCATTACGCCGCCGTCGATCGCGCACTCAAGTACGCCATCCTTTTCATCGGCATCGTGTTCATGGCGGTCTTCGTCATCGAGGTCAGGACCGGCAAGCAAGTGCATGTCGTGCAATATGTCTTTGTCGGCCTGGCGCTGGTGCTGTTCTACGTCCTGCTGCTGTCGCTGGCAGAGCATCTCGGCTTCGCCACCGCTTACATGATCGCAGGAGGCGCGACAGCGGGGCTCATCGGCAGCTACTGCGCCCGCTCCTTGGGGAGCGCGGGCTACGGCACTCTGATCCTGGGCCTGATCGGCAGCATCTTTGGCGTCCTCTACCTGTTCTTGCGCCTTGAGGACTATGCGCTGCTGGCGGGTTCCCTGTTTGCCTTTGCCGTCCTCGCGGTGACCATGTTTGCGACCCAGGGCGTCGATTGGTCAGGGCGGCGGCTGATGGCTTCCCAGCCACCCCACGCGCCGAGCACGGCAACGTGATCACATGTGGTTGGACCCGCTGGCCAGGGCTTTCTATATGCCTGGCCAGCGGGGCCGATCCGTGCGCCCCGACCCAACAGCGACCCAAACCGGAGATCGACCCATGCGACCTCTCTCGCTCAAATTCACTGCGGGCTCAACCCTCGCCGCCGCATTGGCGCTTGTCGTTGCCGGCGCGGTGTTCACGCCCGAACCCGCCCACACACAAGCGCAGGATCCGCGCGCCCAGGCCGCCCCGCCCGAGCCGGACCCCAGCCGCACCGCCATCTTCGCCGGCGGCTGCTTCTGGTGCGTCGAGAAGGATTTCGACCATGTCGCCGGCGTGCTCGACACCGTGTCAGGCTATATTGGCGGCCGGCACCCGAACCCGACCTACCAAACCCACACCTCCAACGGTGACCTCGAAGCGGTGCTGGTGACCTATGATCCCGAAGTGATCAGCTTCGAGGATCTGACCCACACGTTCTTGCGCACGGTCGATGTGACCGATGATGGCGGCCAGTTCTGCGATCGCGGCAACAGCTACCGCACGGCGGTTTTCGCGCTGAGCGATGAGCAGCGGGCCATTGCTGAAGCGCAGATCGCCGAAGGCGAGCAAGCGCTCGGCCGCAGCATCGTCACACGCGTTCTGGACGCCTCGACCTTCTGGCCGGCTGAGAACTTCCACCAGGACTACTACCAGAAGAACCCGCTGCGCTATCAGTTCTACCGCACCTCTTGCGGGCGTGACCGAACCGTAAACCGCGTCTGGGGTGACCAGGCCTATGAGGGTGTCGACAAGACGAGCTAGGCGGCGGGCTTAAGGATGGTCGCGCCTTCTGCTTGCCACCGGCCCGGTGGGCGTGACAGCATCAAGCCATGACCAAGCCAACCGTCTCGACGCGCGACGGCAAGCCCATCCGGCTTGTCAGCGAAACCAGCCCCGAAGGCACTTTGGTTCCGCCGAACCAAGTGTGTGTGTCGGTGGATGATCAGGGGCTGGTTTCCATCGCTATCCCAGATGGTGACGTGCCGCTGCATCCGCGCGCGGTGGCTCTGGTGGCCGCAGCGATGCAGCTCGAAGATGAGAACGTGGTCGCTCAGCTGGTTGGAACGCTCCAGGGGCCCTAGTCCACCTGAAAGCGTTTTGAAAATGGTTGTCGCCGGATAGACAAACCGGTATGAGCACCTAACGTTCGTCGTCACTCTTTTGTTGAATTTGCCGGCTAATTGGCGCGTCGAACATCGCTGTTTGATTCGGATGCACGTCTGGCGGGGGCCAGCGAAGCGTGCATCAGCGCGATGAAACAGCGGCCGCGTGCTCACCTGGCGGTGGCACGTAAAGGTTGGAAATAAGGGGTTTTGTGCGTGTTTGATCGCAGCGTTCTTTTCGTGGGTTCAGGCGGTAGCGGCCTGGCAGCGCTTGCTGAAGCGCTGGGCTTGGAGCATCGACGGCAGTCGAACTCTGCCGTCCCGCTGCGTGTCTACTCGGCGACGCTCGCCGACAGCGCGGACATCGATCCCATTTTGCTGCGCGTCGTCGACCGGCTGGGCCTTGATGCTTCGGCGCTGACGCTGAAGCCAATTGCACTGTTCAGCTTTGCCGGCGCGCCGCGGATCGACCATCTGATCACGCTCAACGCGCAACTGCCCACGGCGATGAAGCTGGCTCTCGGTGAGCGGGTGGACGTACGCAACTGGACCCTTCGCACCAAGCTGTCAGACGCTCAAACGCCTGGCGAACGCAACGATGCTTACCGCTCGGTGGCCGACGAATTGCGCGAACCGGTGGCGAAGCTGATTGATGAATTGGGGGCGCTTTCGGGCGTCTCGCAAGGCGAGTACGCGCGCACAGCGTGACGCATCGGCAACAACGCGATCTTTCCAAGCCCCGCCGCTAGCGCTTAGCCTATACGGCGAATTGTGATCAGCGCTGGCGCACCGTAAGACGCGGCTTATGGATTTACTTGGTTCATCTTCTCTGCGCGTGACGTCCAAACGGGCGTCCGACAATGGACGCAAGGTAGCTCGCCCATCGTTCTGGGCCGCCGCACCGACAGTTCTGTGCGCTTCGCTCTTGCTTGCAGGCTGCATGAGCGTTGGCAACCGAAGCCTTCAGCCGCTGCCCGCCACGCCGACGACGCCGGTCTCCACCACCGCGCTGCCCCAGCCGATCACCACAGCGCCCGAAACACCGGTCGAGGTTGAAACCCTGGCCGACGCGTCCGGTACCGACCCCCTTGCCGAGGGGCAAGAGGTCGAGACCGCGCTGATCGAGCCCGCAGCGACCGATAGCTCCGCGGACGTGACCGAAGACGATCTGATCGGCGCCTGGTCGGCATCAACGCCGACGGCGACCTGCTCGATCAACCTCTCACTGACCAACTGGACCGGCGGCTTCCGCGCGTCGACCCGCAATTGCGGCGATGTGCAACTGGCCACCTTGTCGGCCTGGTCGGTCGAGGGTCGCCAGGTCATTTTGAGGGGCACCGACGGTGAGCCATTGGGGCGTCTGTTCCGAACCGGCGAAACCCGCTACGCTGGTCAACTGGAGACCGGGCAAGCCTTAACGGTTTTCCGCTAGGCTGCACCCTCCAGCCATTCGGGGGAATGGCCACCAGCTAACAGCAGCGCCAAGGCGCCGGTGCCACTCGGGGGATCATGGCACGTCGACCAACAGTTCAGGGCAGTTCGCCAGCGCCATTGCTGCCGCCTCATCAGCAGGTGGCCGAGCGTTATGCGTCGCTCGTGAACGCCGGCGAGATCGACGATGACGCGATCCAGCGCAAAGCCGCGGCGATGCTCGATCAACTCAATGGCGAGCTGGCCGAGCAGCGCCTGGCCCGCAAATCGAGCGCCCTTGGCTGGCTATTCGCCAAGAACCGGGCGGATGCGCCCATCACCCGGGGGCTCTACCTGTGGGGCGGTGTGGGCCGGGGCAAAACCATGCTCATGGACCTGTTCTTTGAGATGGCGCCCCTCAAGCGCAAGCGCCGCGCCCATTTCCACGATTTCATGAACGATGTGCACGAGCGCATCCACGCGCATCGCCAGGCGCTCAAAGAGGGCCGTGCGAAAAGCGATGACCCCATTCCGCCGGTCGCCACCGCACTGGCCGCCGAAGCGAAATTGCTGTGCTTTGATGAGTTCCACGTCGTCGACATTGCCGATGCGATGATCCTGGGCAGGCTGTTCACGCAGCTGTTTTCCAAGGGGGTCGTGCTGGTCGCGACATCAAACGTTCTGCCCGCCGAGCTCTACAAGGACGGTCTGAACCGCGCGCTGTTCATGCCCTTTATCGAGCTGCTGCACCGTCATGTCGATGTGTTCGAGCTTGATGCGCACAAAGACTATAGGCTCGACAAACTGGCTGCCGCCCCCACCTGGTACGCGCCGCTGGGGCCGGTGTCCGACCATGCGATGGATCGCGCCTGGGATCGGCTAACCGCGAGCGCCGCCGGAACGCAGGAAACGATCCTCATCAAAGGGCGTGAGCTGCTGGTGCCGCGCCAAGCCCAAGGCGTGGCGCGCTTCTCTTTTGCCGACCTGTGCGAAGCACCCTTGGGTGCTGAAGATTATCTGACGCTCGCCAAGCGCTTCCATACGCTGATGATCGACGGCATCCCTGCAATGGACGCGGCCAAGCGCAACGAAGCCAAGCGCTTCATCACCCTGATCGATGCCCTTTATGACGCGGGCACGAAGCTCATCGCGTCGGCCGCCGGCGAGCCGACCGAACTGTACACGGCAACCTCGGGCAACGAGGCTTTCGCGTTCGATCGGACAGCCTCTCGGCTGACCGATATGCGCTCGCAAAGCTATCTTGAGGCCCCGCGCCGGGCACAAGCCGCCTAGGCCAACCGCTCACATCGGCGCTGGCGACGCCGCCATAGCCTTACGTTAACGTCATCTCCGGCCTTAGGCCTTTGCCCAACTTGAACCGGTATTGCGGCAGCGGTACCACCCGGAGGACCGCATTCTTCAGGTTTACCTGAACGTAATGTCCAATCAAAGCGCCGATCGCGGCGCTCGGCGCGGGCCTTCAACAGTCAGGCCTCTCGCGTCCAAAAATCCGGGGGAACGCATGGCGCGCAAAAAGCTTGCAATGATCGGCTCAGGCCAAATTGGGGGCACGCTCGCCCACCTGGCCGGCCTTAAGGAACTCGGCGATATCGTCATGTTCGATATTGCCGACGGGATTCCGCAGGGCAAAGCGCTCGACATCGCAGAATCGTCCCCGGTCGACGGTTTCGACGCCAAAATGTCCGGCACCACCGGCTATGAGGCGATCGCAGGCGCCGATGTCTGCATCGTGACCGCCGGCGTGCCCCGCAAGCCTGGCATGAGCCGCGACGACCTTCTCGGCATCAACCTCAAAGTCATGCAGCAAGTGGGCGCCGGCATCGCCAAATACGCACCCGACGCCTTTGTCATCTGCATCACCAACCCGCTCGACGCGATGGTCTGGGCGCTGCAGAAATTTTCAGGCCTGCCCAAAAACAAAGTCTGCGGCATGGCCGGCGTGCTCGATTCGGCCCGCTTCCGCTATTTCATCGCCGAAGAGCTTGATGTGTCGGTGGAAGACGTCTCGGCCTTCGTGCTTGGCGGCCATGGCGACACCATGGTGCCGCTCACCCGCTATTCAACGGTTGGCGGCATCTCGCTCGACGACGTTGTCGCCATGGGCTGGATGACCCAGGCCAGGCTCGACCAGATCGTCCAGCGCACCCGCGACGGCGGCGCCGAGATTGTTGGCCTCTTGAAAACCGGTTCGGCCTTCTACGCGCCGGCAGCCTCGGCCATCGCCATGGCGGAGAGCTACCTCAAGGACAAAAAGCGCGTTCTGCCCTGCGCCGCTGCGCTCAAAGGCGAGTACGGCCTCAACGACATGTATGTCGGCGTGCCCACCATCATTGGCGCAGGCGGCATCGAGAAGGTCATCGAGATCGACCTCGACATCGCCGAACGCCAGGCCTTTGAAAGCTCCGTCGGCTCGGTCAAGGGCCTGATGGACGCCTGCGTGACCATCGACAGCTCACTGGCCTAACGCGTCATGCTTGTGCAGCCAAAGCATTGGTAAGCGCCTCACCGATCCCACCAAGGACGTCCCATGAACATCCATGAATATCAGGCCAAGGCCCTCCTCAAGAGCTTCGGCGCGCCCGTGGCCGAAGGTGTGCCCATCCTCGATGCCGCCCAAGCGCCTGCCGCTGCCGACCAACTCGGCGGCCCGGTTTGGGTGGTCAAAAGCCAGATCCACGCCGGTGGCCGCGGCAAGGGCAAGTTCAAGGAGCTGGGCCCCGATGCGAAGGGCGGTGTGCGCCTCGCGTTTTCGAAGGACGAAGTGCTGGCCCATGTTGGCGAGATGCTCGGCAACACGCTGGTCACCAAACAGACCGGCGAAGCGGGCAAACAGGTCAACCGCCTCTATCTCGAAGACGGCGCCGACATTGATCGCGAACTGTACTGCTCGCTCCTCGTCAACCGCGAAACCGGCCGTGTCTCCTTCGTCGCCTCGACCGAGGGCGGCATGGACATTGAAGCCGTCGCCGAAGAGACGCCGGACAAGATCCACACCATCGACATTCACCCGGACACCGGGGTCGACGCTGACGCGGTCGCGAAGCTGAACGCCGCTTTTGCGCTCGATGGTGCTGCCGCCAAAGACGGCGCGACCCTGTTCCCGATCCTCTACAAAGCGTTCACCGAGAAGGACATGAGCCTTCTTGAGATCAACCCGCTGATCGTCATGAAAGACGGCCACCTGCGGGTGCTCGACGCGAAGGTCTCCTTCGATGGCAACGCCCTGTTCCGCCACCCCGATGTGATGGAACTGCGCGACGAAACCGAGGAAGACGACAAAGAAATCGAAGCGTCGAAATACGACCTCGCCTATGTCGCACTCGATGGCGACATTGGCTGCATGGTGAACGGTGCTGGTTTGGCCATGGCGACCATGGACATCATCAAGCTGTACGGCAAAGAGCCCGCCAACTTCCTCGACGTCGGCGGTGGCGCCACCACCGAAAAGGTGACGGCCGCGTTCAAGATCATCACCGCCGACCCGAACGTCAAAGGCATTTTGGTGAACATCTTTGGCGGCATCATGCGCTGCGATGTCATCGCTGAAGGCGTGGTGCAGGCCGTCAAGGATGTCGGCCTCAAGGTGCCGCTCGTTGTCCGGCTCGAAGGCACGAAGGTTGAGGAGGGCAAGGCCATCATCAACCAGTCCGGCCTCAACGTCATCGCCGCCGACGACCTCGACGACGCCGCCCAGAAGATCGTCAAAGCGGTGGGCTGATTTTTGGAGGAGCTCACCCTCGCCGACCATTTCGCAACCTGGGGACCGCTGGTCCTGTTGCTGGTGGTGTTTCTGGTCTGGGGGCGTTCCGCACAGAGCAAATACAAGCAGCACGTCGACGACGTGAACGCAGTCAACCAGCAGATCGTTGATACCAATCGCGAAATGATCGCTGAACTCAAAGAGATCAAGCAGATCCTAAAGGACCAGACGTAATGTCCATTATCGTCGACAAAGATACCAAGATCATCGTGCAAGGCCTGACCGGCAAAACCGGCACCTTCCACACCGAGCAGGCGCTCGCCTATCACGGCACCCAGATGGTGGCCGGCATCCACCCCAAAAAGGGCGGCGAGACCTGGACGGCGGGCGAAGGCGCAGGCCCGGCGGCGGGCACCGATCTGCCGATCTTCACCACGGTTGCCGAGGCCAAAGAAGCCACCGGCGCGAATGCCAGCGTTGTCTATGTGCCGCCCGCCGGCGCCGCGGCGGCCATCATCGAAGCCATCGATGCGGAGATCCCCTTCATCACCTGCATCACCGAGGGCATCCCGGTGCAAGATATGGTGAAGGTGAAAGCGCGGCTTGAGACCTCCAACTCGCGGCTTCTCGGCCCGAACTGCCCCGGCATCATGACGCCCGATGAGTGCAAGATCGGCATCATGCCTGGCTCGATCTTCAAGAAGGGCAATGTCGGCATTGTTTCGCGCTCGGGAACGCTTACCTACGAGGCGGTCTTCCAGACCACGAACGAAGGCCTTGGCCAGACCACAGCCGTTGGTATCGGCGGCGACCCGGTCAAAGGCACCGAGTTCATCGATGTGCTGGAACTGTTCCTCGGCGACGAGGAGACGACCTCCATCATCATGATCGGCGAGATCGGTGGCTCGGCGGAAGAAGACGCCGCGCAGTTCCTCGCCGACGAGAAGAAGAAGGGCCGCTGGAAACCCACCGTTGGGTTCATCGCTGGCCGCACGGCGCCTCCGGGCCGCACCATGGGCCATGCGGGCGCGGTCATCTCCGGCGGCAAGGGCGGCGCGGAAGACAAGATTGCAGCCATGGAAGCGGTTGGCATCGCGGTTTCGCCGTCGCCGGCGCAGCTAGGCAAGACACTCGTTAACGTTTTGAATGGCTAAGTTCATAAGCGGCTTCTGATTCGAAGCCGAACACCAGCCGCCCGGTAGGCGGGCGGCGCCTTCAGGGAGCACGGGGAGACACCCCGCGACAAACGCCGATGGCACGGCAGGATGCAAACGCAGCCTTCGCTGCAACGTCATTCCTCTATGGCGGCAACGCCGCCTACCTTGAGCAGCTTTACGCCGACTACCAGAACGACCCATCACAATTCGGCCCCGATTGGGGCGAGTTCTTCGCGCAGCTTGGCGATGACGCAGCCGATGTGGCCGACAATGCCCGTGGCGCATCGTGGAAACGTGCCGACTGGCCGATTGCCGGCAATGGCGAACTGGTCTCCGCGCTCGATGCGAACTGGGGCCCGGACGAGCAAGTCGCCGCCAAGAAGGTCGAAACCAAGCTTAAAGCCGCTGCCCAGGTAAGCGGTGGCGAGGTCTCTGAAGCGCAGGTGCAGCAGGCGACGCGCGACTCGGTCCGCGCGATCATGATGATCCGCGCCTACCGCATGCGCGGCCACCTGGCAGCCGACCTCGACCCGCTGTCTCTGTCGGACCGCACCGACCATCCCGAGCTCGACCCCAAGAGCTACGGCTGGACCGAGGCCGACTACAGCCGCCAGATCTTCCTCGACAATGTTTTGGGCCTCGAGTTCGCGACCGTTCCGCAGATGGTCGACATCCTTAAGCGCACCTACTGCTCAACGCTCGGCGTTGAGTTCATGCACATCTCCGATGCCGAGGAGAAGGCGTGGATCCAGCAGCGCATCGAGGGCCCTGACAAAGGCATTGCGTTCACCGAGAACGGCAAGAAGGCCATTCTCAACACGCTGATCGAAGCGGAAGGCTTCGAGAAATTTCTCGACGTCAAATACACCGGCACCAAGCGTTTCGGCCTTGATGGCGGCGAAGCGCTGGTGCCCGCGCTGGAGCAAATCATCAAACGCGGCGGGCAGCTTGGCGTTGAAGAGATCGTTTTGGGCATGGCCCACCGCGGCCGCCTCAACGTCCTCAGCCAAGTGATGGCGAAGCCGCACCGCGCGATCTTCCACGAGTTCAAAGGCGGGTCGTACGCGCCTGACGATGTGGAAGGCTCCGGCGATGTGAAATACCACCTCGGCGCGTCCTCGGACCGTGAGTTCGACGGCCAAAAAGTGCACATGTCGCTGACCGCGAACCCATCGCACCTTGAGATCGTCAACCCAGTGGTGCTGGGCAAAGCCCGCGCCAAGCAAGACCAGCTGGGCACGTTCGACGAAGAGCGCGAAGTGGTGCCGCTGACCGAGCGCGCGAAGGTGCTGCCGCTGCTGCTGCACGGCGATGCGGCCTTTGCCGGCCAAGGCGTCGTCGCGGAATGCTTTGGGCTGTCTCGCCTGCGCGGCCACCGGACCGCCGGCTCGATCCACTTCATCATCAACAACCAGATCGGCTTCACCACCAACCCGCGCTTCTCGCGCTCGTCGCCCTACCCCTCGGACGTGGCGAAGATGGTCGAAACGCCGATCTTCCACTGCAATGGCGATGATCCCGAGGCGGTGACCTACGCCGCGCGGGTGGCGATCGAATTCCGGCAGAAGTTCCACAAGCCGGTCGTGATCGACATGATCTGCTACCGCCGCTTCGGCCACAATGAGGGCGACGAGCCGGCGTTCACGCAGCCGATCATGTACAAAAAGATCCGCTCGCACCCCACCACGCTGACCATCTATGGCGAAAAGCTCGTCAAAGAGGGCGTGCTCACCGCCGAGCAGGTGGATGCCCGCAAGGCTGAGTTCCGCCAGCATCTCGACCAGGCGTTCGAGACCGGCCAGGCCTACAAGCCGAACAAGGCCGATTGGCTCGACGGCAAATGGGCCGGCCTGACACAAGCCAAGATCGACGACGACCCCCGCAAAGGCACAACCGGCGTCGATATGGAGATACTGAAGCTCGTCGGTGAAAAGCTCACCACGCTGCCGGAGGATTTTGAGGCCCACCGCACGATCAAACGTTTCCTCGCCAACCGCGAGAAGATGATCTCGAGCGGCGCTGGCATCGATTGGGCAACCGCTGAAGCGCTTGCCTTCGGCACGCTGGCGCTGGAAGGGCATCCGGTCCGCCTGTCCGGGCAGGACTGTGAGCGCGGCACCTTCTCGCAGCGCCACTCGGTTCTGTACGATCAGCGCGATGAGCGCCGCTTCATCCCGCTCAACAACATCAAACAGGGCCAGGCGCGCTACGAGGTCATCAACTCGATGCTCTCCGAGGAAGCGGTGCTGGGCTACGAGTACGGCTTCTCGCTGGCCGAGCCCAACGCTCTGACGCTGTGGGAGGCCCAGTTCGGCGACTTCGCCAACGGCGCTCAGGTGGTGTTCGACCAGTTCCTGTCATCAGGCGAACGCAAATGGCTGCGCATGTCCGGCCTCGTGTGCCTGCTGCCCCACGGCTATGAGGGCCAAGGGCCTGAGCACTCATCGGCGCGGCTGGAGCGCTTCCTGCAAATGTGCGCCGAAGACAATATGCAGGTCGCCAACTGCACCACGCCGGCCAACTATTTCCATATCCTGCGTCGGCAGCTGAACCGCGACTTCCGCAAGCCGCTCATCTTGATGACGCCCAAAAGCTTGCTGCGCAACAAGCGTGCGACCTCGCGCCTTGAGGAGATGGGCCCCGACAGCACCTTCCACCGCGTCCTGTGGGATGATGCGCAACTTCTGCCCGATGAGCCGATCAAGCTGGTCGAGGACAAGAAGATCCGCCGCGTCGTCCTATGCTCGGGCAAGGTCTATTACGACCTCTACGAAGAGCGCGAAAAGCGCGGCATCACCGATGTTCAGCTTCTGCGCGTCGAGCAGCTTTATCCGGTGCCAGTGAAGGCGCTAATGACGGAGCTCTCGCGCTTCAAACAGGCCGAGGTGGTCTGGTGCCAGGAAGAGCCCAAGAACATGGGCTCGTGGTTCTTTATCGAACCGAACCTTGAATGGGTGCTCGGCAAGATCGGCGCGAAGCACAAGCGCGCGCGCTATGCCGGCCGGCCGTCGG
>JAHCMG010000135.1 GCA_019192585.1 Devosiaceae bacterium MH13 | reverse complement strand
CTTTGGGCGCGGCCTATCTTGCGGGCCTTCAGGCTGGTCTATGCCCAGACTTGGAAAGTTTCGCGGCTAGCTGGCGACGCGAGCGGACGTTCGAACCCGCCATTGAAGCGGAAGCGCGCGACGCGCATGCAGCGCGTTGGCAAGACGCCATCTCGCGGACGCTCTCAAAGCGCTAAGCGCGAACCATCATCGCGGGAACGTGACGGTGGACACCAATTGCCACGTCTCGCGGTCAATCTCGATGATCGCCTCACCGTCGCTCGAAACTGTCGCGACAAAAACCGAACGCGCATCGACGCTGATGGAGCGGATTTCCGCATCGGGGAACGCGTCAACAACCAGTCGTCGGACATCTGACGCTGGCAGCGGCACGGGATAAGATTGCGCGCTTTCCTCGCTCGACGGTGCCGCCAGCGAGCGGTACATGATGACCGCCAGAACAGCGAAGATGCCCAGAAACATGATCCCCGACGACACGAGCGACAAGCGCCGCATTTTGACAGCAATCGCTTCGAGCCGCGGGTCGAGCGGCTCCTCATCGTCGGGCGATCGGTGCGGGTCGCGGGGCGTTTGAGACATGGGCAAGGACGGGTCCGATGGTGAAAGCGGGGGCGACGAGGTGTGGCCAGATGAAAGGCCGGAAGACCTAAGCGGCGCCACGGCGCAGCGCCTGCGCCTTCAAGCATCACCGGCCGAAAGGGGCAAGCGTGTCGATGCGGTTCTGGCCAGCCACGCACCCGCTGGTCTGTCTCGTAGCCGCGTCACGAGCCTGATCCGCGAGGGGTATTTGCGCGCCGATGGGGCGCCGTTTGCGGACCCTTCCGCCAAGGTAAAGGGCACCGAAGCGCTCGAGCTCACGGTGCCCGCTGCCGAGGCCCCCGAGCCCAAACCCGAACCGATCCCGCTCGACATTGTTTATGAAGATCAGGCGCTTATCGTCATCAACAAGCCGGCTGGCCTCGTCGTTCATCCCGGCGCGGGCAACCCCGATGGCACGCTAGTCAACGCGCTTCTGCACCATTACGGCGAGAGCCTTTCGGGCATTGGCGGCGTGCGCCGGCCCGGGATCGTCCACCGGCTCGACAAAGACACGTCGGGCATCATGGTCGTCGCCAAGACCGATGCTGCGCATCAGCACCTGTCCGCGCAGTTCGCCGACCATGGACGGACCGGCGCGCTGGAGCGGAGCTACATTGCCTACGTCTGGGGCGCGGCGGCGACCCAAACCATCGACGCCCCCATCGCCCGAGACCGGGGCAACCGGTTGCGCATGGCCGTCTCAAACGCCAAAGAAGCGCGCCACGCCGTCACCCATGTTGTGAGCCTCGCCACCTATGGCGACACTGCCCGGCCTGGCGCTAGCAAGATCCGCTGCACTCTGGAGACGGGCCGAACCCACCAGATCCGGGTTCACCTGGCCCATAAGGGCCATGGACTGATCGGCGACCAGGACTATGGGCGGGCCACACGCACCTTAGGCAACCGGTTGCCCGAGCCCGGCCGCACGGCCGCTCAGCAGTTCCCGCGCCAAGCGCTTCAAGCAGCAACGTTGCGCTTCGAACACCCAATTACAGAGCAAATTCATACCTTTACGGCCGATCCGGACCCCGAGCTTGAGGCCCTAGAACGGGCGCTCACGACGGTGTGAGCGCCAATTTGGCGCCAAAACCGTGTAATCGCCCAAATCGCACCTATATTCACCGTTCAAACAGGGCTGCTTCGCGGGACGATCCGCACGTTTGAAGGGCCCGCGATCCGCGCCGGTTTCGGGCGGACAGAACGATAAGGAGTGTACACACTCATGGCACAAGGTGTTTCGACCCTTCCCGCAATTGATGGCGGACTTTCGGGCTACTTGAGCGAAATTCGGAAGTTTCCGATGCTCGAGCCCGATGAAGAGTACATGCTGGCCAAGCGCTTTACCGAGCACAGCGACGCCGAAGCGGCGCACCGGCTGGTCACCAGCCACCTGCGGCTCGTCGCAAAAATTGCGATGGGCTATCGCGGCTACGGTTTGCCGATCGGCGAGGTCGTCTCGGAAGGCAATGTCGGCCTGATGCAGGCCGTTAAGCGCTTCGATCCCGAGAAAGGCTTCCGCCTGGCGACCTACGCGATGTGGTGGATCAAAGCCTCCATCCAGGAATACATCCTGCGCTCGTGGAGCCTTGTGAAAATGGGCACCACCGCCAACCAGAAGCGGCTGTTCTTCAACCTTCGCAAGGTCAAAGGGCGGATTTCAGCGCTCGAAGATGGCGACCTTCGTCCCGATCAGGTGACCGAGATCGCCAACCGGCTCAACGTCTCCGAAGAGGAGGTGGTTTCGATGAACCGCCGCCTTGGGGGCGACACGTCGCTCAACGCGACCGTGCGCCAAGATGCCGAGAGCCTGGAGTGGCAGGATTGGCTTGTCGACGAAAGCGATAGCCAGGAGGCCATGCTGATCGACACCGAAGAGAGCGACAACCGTAAGTCGATGCTCTTCGATTCGCTCGATGTGCTGAACGATCGCGAACGTCGGATTTTCGAAGCCCGCCGGCTTTCAGACGATCCGATGACGCTTGAAGAGCTGAGCCAAGAGTTTGGCGTCAGCCGCGAGCGTGTTCGCCAAATTGAGGTGCGGGCGTTCGAGAAAGTGCAGCAAGCGGTGATTGCCGCCAACGCGACGCTCGAAGACGCACGCGTCAGCGCCTAAGCTTCAATAGAAACAGTCCAGACACGCCCCACCAACGGGCGTGTCTGGGAGACGTTATTTGGCGCCCTAGCCGGGTGCGCCTGCATGCGCCATCAGAGGCTAGGTGTCGGGGTCTGAAGGGTCGTACGGATAATACGGGTCGTACGGGTCATCAGGGTCCGTCATTGTGTCGATCTGCTCAATAAACCCTGAGCCCGGCAAATCCGGATCGACAGCACCAGGAAGCGGCAGTTCAGGCACCGATATCACCGGCGGATCGGTGAAATCGACGCCAGGCACCGTGGTCGACGTGCCAACACCGGGCAGCTCAATCGACGCGATAATATCATCGTCAACGGGATCGGTGACGGCCACTGCGGCGCTCGGCGCGGCGCCCGCGCGCGGGATGAAGACGCCGTAGCCCTCCCGGCGCAGCTCAGTCGAACCACCACCTGTGGAAACCTGCACCCTGCCTCGTTGCGTGATGCCGCCAAACTGAGAACTCGGTCCGCGCAACATCACGAACACCGCCGTCGCAGGGTCGAGCGGCTCAAGGCCCGCAGCGACGCCGAGCGAGATCGCCAGATCAATCGCAGCTTGGCCGATGATCACATCAACTGTCGTCCCCCGCACGCCTATGGTGGCAGACGGCGTGTTGATCTCAATGTTCTGAGGTGCCACGGCACCAACGCCGCCGGAGACAAAGCGGAAAAAGCCTTGGCTGGCCGAGGCCGCAATCTCGCCGGTCGACCGATCGGGGTCATAAACGAACCGGTCGATCGTCAGGTCATTGTTCTCGCCGATGGTGAAGACGCTCTCATCGAGCAGCATCACTTGCATGCCGGACTGCGCCTGTGACTGGACCCGGTCACCGAGGAACATGAACTGGCCTGAGCTTGCGGGGCTGGTGTTGATGGCAACAGAGCCCCGGACGGCGGCGCTGACACCCACCTGCTGCGCGAGCGCCGGGGCGGCGGTAAGCGCAACGCAGAGCACGAGCGCAAACAGGATCGCCACGCGAAAACGCACCAAGCCGCTAGCACGGCTCGACAAAGGGTTGTCTGTGATGGTCATCGGCTGCATCACGTATCCCCTCACAGTGAGAAGCGGCGGGCAACAGCGAGCCCGACCGTCCAATTGTCGCTTTCGTAGATCGCCAGGTTGGACTCGTTGCGCGTGTACCGGCCAAACGCCTCAAGCGCCCAGGGCCGCGCCCACGCACTGCCCTCGCCTTGGCCCACCGCCCTCGCGATCTCGGCAAACGGGATGGCGAGTGAGGTATCGAGGTTCAGGCGCGTCTCATCGCGCGCCGCACCCCCAACTCTGGGGTCAGCAGCGTCATACTCAACCGCTTCGAGCGAGGCCCCAGCCCTAAAGCTGTAGCCGCGGGCGTTGCGGTAGGCGAACGCGAGGCCGCCGCCATAGGCGCTGTAGCTGAACCAGGCGCTGCCCGCGTCTTTCCCCCGCGCGCCGGCATGGGCTATCACCCGCCACGTATCGGACAGGCGCACCGTCACCGATGGCCGCAAAACGTACGCCGTGCCGTCAGCGTCGCCGGCTGTGAGACCCGCCGGCGTGAAAAGATCGATGTCGTAGTTTTCGTGGGTGAGATCGCCGCGGAACCCAAGTTCCACCCGGTCGTTCACATCCACAGTCAGCCGCGCCCGCGCGCCGCCGTGATAGGTGTAGAGGTCACCGCCAAGCAAATCGGCGCCCACCAGGCCCATGAGATCGAGCCAAGCGAAGCCAAGGTCGAAACGCGGCCCGGCTGCAAGGCGGCCGTAAGAGTGGCCATCATCCCCATCTGTCAGACGCCCAAAGGCCCGGCCCTCAACACGGAAGGCGTGGCCTGACGCGCCCGCAAAGGGAACCTCCGCGACAAACTCGAGTTCGCCAAAGGCGCTGACAGCGTCTTCGGCCGGAAAGTTGAACGGCGTCCCAGTCAAGTTGCCTGAACGGGGCGCAAGGCCGGGATTGCTATCGTACAGCACGCCTGTGCGTATCACGCCAGTGACCGATGGCGACGCCGCAGATTCCCGCACCAAACCCTGAAGCCGGGCAGCTTCCGCCCGATCCTCGGCATTGAGGGGGCGGGCCGCGAGAAACGCGAGATCAGCGCGAGCGGCGGCATGATCGCCCAGACGCAAGAACACCGCAACGCGCACGAGCCGGGCGCGATCGAAGGTCGGGTTGACCAGCAAGATCCGCTGCAAGGTCACCGCGGCGCCGGCGAAGTCGCCGCTGTCGAGCTGCGCGGTTAGGAGCTGAACG
>JAHCMG010000134.1 GCA_019192585.1 Devosiaceae bacterium MH13 | reverse complement strand
AGCCCCGCATCATTCCGTGCCTCGACGTGAAAGATGGTCGCCCGCCTCGACCGCAGGCCCACCGGGCTGAGGACGGGCAAACCAAAAGTGGAGCGACCGGCCAGTGACCCTCAAGCCCCGCATCATTCCGTGCCTCGACGTGAAAGACGGCCGCGTCGTCAAAGGCGTGAACTTTGTCGATCTGGTTGACGCTGGCGATCCCGTCCAGGCCGCAAAAGCCTATGACGCGGCGGGTGCGGACGAACTGTGCTTCCTCGACATCACTGCCAGCCACGAAGACCGCGACATCATCTTCGATGTGGTGCGCGAGACGGCGGAAAACTGCTTCATGCCGCTGACCGTTGGCGGAGGCGTGCGCACGCTTGATGATATCCGCAAGCTGCTGCTCGCCGGCGCAGACAAAGTGTCCATCAACACCGCAGCGGTGTTCGACCGGGACTTCGTGCGCCGCGCGTCCGAGAAGTTTGGCGCCCAGTGCATTGTCGTCGCCATCGACGCAAAGCACTCCCAGCGCGACGACGGCACCGAATGGTTCGAGATTTTCACCCATGGGGGCCGCAAGCCCACCGGCATTGATGCGGTGGCGTACGCCAAAGAGGTGGTTGCGCTCGGCGCCGGGGAAATTCTGCTCACCTCCATGGACCGCGATGGAACCAAAGCCGGCTTTGATATCGCGCTCACCCGCGCCATCGCCGACGCCGTGACGGTGCCGGTGATCGCTTCGGGTGGGGTCGGCGCGCTTGACCACTTTGTCGAAGGCGTCACCGAAGCGCACGCCACCGGGCTTCTCGCGGCCTCTGTGTTCCACTTCGGCACCTTGACCATCGGACAGGTCAAAGAGCACATGATGAACGCGGGCATCCCCATGCGCCCTGCCTAACCCTTGCTTAGCCGCCAAACAGGTCTCGCCAATGGCCCGCTTTACCCTTGAAGACCTTGATGTGATTCTGGCCCGACGCGCCGATGCGCCCTCCGATGAGAGCTACACCGCCTCGTTGATGAAGGCCGGCCCGGCCAAAGCCGCGCGCAAATTTGGCGAAGAGGCGGTCGAGACCATGATCGCCGCGCTCGAAGGCGACCGCGACGCGCTGACCAACGAGGCAGCAGACCTTTTGTATCACTTGCTTGTTGTGCTGCGCATTGGCGAAGTGCCGCTTGAAGATGTGTTCGAGGAGCTGGCGCGCCGTACGGGTCAGTCCGGGCTGGCAGAAAAAGCCTCGCGCACCTCATAACGTCTTTCCGGCCGGCACGGCCGGCACCTGGGTCACCTGTCGCACGTGGGGGTTGCCAGCTTGGACCAGATCGATGTTTCGGAACTGTCGCCCTACCGGCGTTTTACCCGCGACGAGTGGGCATCGCTGCGCGCCGATGAGCCCATGCTGCTGCGCGAAGATGAGATCGCGGCACTGCAATCGCTAAACGATCGGCTTTCGCTCGAAGAAGTGGAGACAATCTACCTGCCGCTGTCGCGCCTCTTGTCCATGTATGTCGCGGCAACGCAGGGGCTGTTTAAGGCGACGCGGCGGTTTCTGGGGTCCGATGGTGCAAAAGTGCCATTCGTCATCGGCGTTGCTGGCTCGGTGGCGGTGGGCAAGTCCACGACCAGCCGCGTGCTACGCGCGCTGCTGAGCCGCTGGCCGAACACGCCGAAGGTGGACCTGATCACCACCGATGGCTTCTTGTTGCCCAACGCCGTGCTCGAAGCCGAAGGGCTGATGAACCGCAAGGGCTTCCCCGAAAGCTACGATGTGCGCACGCTTTTGGGCTTCCTATCCGATGTCAAAGCGGGCCGCGAGCATGTCGAGGCGCCGGTCTACTCGCACCTCGTATACGATGTGGTGCCCGGAGAGACGGTATCTGTCGACCGGCCCGATATCTTGATCGTCGAGGGACTGAACGTGCTGCAGGCGCGCCAACCCTCGCCGGCGGAAGCCGATCGCGCGACGCCGTTTGTCTCTGATTTCTTTGACTTTTCAGTCTATATCGACGCGGACGAAGAAACCCTCAGCCGCTGGTATGTCCAGCGCTTCATGCGCCTGCGCGAGACCGCGTTTCAGGACCCCAACAGCTTCTTCCACCGCTACTCGAAGCTCACCGACCGTGAGGCGGTGGCGACGGCCCAGCATATCTGGAACGGCATCAACCTGCCGAACCTGCGCGGCAACATCCGCCCGACCCGTGTCCGCGCGGACTTGATCCTGACGAAGAGCGGCGACCACCGCATCGAGCAGGTGGATTTGCGGAAGGTGTAGCGGAAATCGCACGTTGAGGGCGTAGCCCGAAGCGCAAGATTTCCGCCAGGAATCTGGTTCCCGCGCCGACCGCACGTTGAGCGAGCCTTGCGAGCGAAGCGCAAGATTTCCGCCAGCAACGTGGATAGAGATCCTGGGTCGCGCTTTGCTTGCCCGGGATGACACAGAGACTGGTTTCGCTCGATGTCATCCCGGCCTTGAGCCGGGATCTCATAAGAGTGCGGACGGCCACGTGACCTACTTTGTCTACATCATGACAAACCGGCGACATGGAACGCTGTAGGTCGGTGTGACCTCCGATCTCGACAAGCGTGCCAATCAGCATCGTCAGGATCGCTCAAACAGTTTCGTCGCGCGGTACAGGCTCCACACGATGGTCTGGGCCCAAGGCTTCGAGGACGTCACCGAGGCGATTGCGTTCGAGAAGCGCCTCAAACGATGGCGCCGCGACTGGAAAATCCAGCTTATTGAAGACACCAATCCAGACTGGGCTAGCATTGTGTAAGTGCAGATCCCGGGTCGCGCTTTGCTTGCCCGGGATGACGCGGAGACTGGTTTCGCTCGATGTCATCCCGGCCTTGAGCCGGGATCCATCTCCATCCTCAACCGCCTCCGCGCGACCGCTACCAAGCCCAAAGCGAGCACCAACTGCGCGACAGAAAGCCCGCCGATCATCGGCAGGGCGCCGGCATAACCGACCGCACCAACATCGATGAAACCATAGGGGTACTCGCCGGTCAGCGCGCCGCGGGCGAGCACATAGGCGGCGTAGCCAAGAGGCAGCGCCATCAGAAGTAGCGTCGTCTTGAATTGCGGAAGGCTGGGAGGCCGACGCACCCACCACCAGGCGACGAACAAGGCTGGCGCCAGATAGTGGAAGCCGATCGCGTGAAAGTCGACCGTTTCGGTTGGCCGCAGCAGCACGTGCCAAACGACACCGACCAGCACGATGAGCGCGGCAAGAAACGCATGCAAAGTCGGGTGGCGGAACCAGCGCAAGGCCTTCGCGCCGCCGCTGATGAACCAGGCATAGACGCCGACGAGCATAGCGTTCGTGAGGATCGAGAGGAACGA
>JAHCMG010000133.1 GCA_019192585.1 Devosiaceae bacterium MH13 | reverse complement strand
CGATCTGCTGCGTGGTGATGCCCGGCTTGATGAAGTCCGTCAGCTGATCGAGGATTGTCGCCGTCAGCTGGCCGGCACGGTGCATGCCGTCAAAAGCCTCAGGTCCAAAGAGCCGTATCTGGGGATGGGTTTGCAACATTGCAGCGGGGTGTCCTTCGCGCCGACCGAGGGCTAAGCCAACCAAACACTGCTGGTTGGGGGCGCTGTCCGAATGTGTCTAGACGACAGTGTCATAAACTGAAATGCACCGAAGAAGAAGAGGCCCCTTGCGCAGCGATGATGGCGGATGTTTGTCCACTGTTCGGACCGACCCGTCGCGCAGCGTGGAGAGAACAGTGTGACGCGTAGCAGCGAGCAGAACAATCAGGCGGTGAAGCACGCAGCAATCGATACAGGCGATTGGGGCCGGTATGCGCCGTCAGCGTTCGCTGAGACCATCCGCGGCTTCACCGCGAGCCGCAGCGAAGGGTTCGTAGGCAAGCGCATGGCATTCCTCGCACGACGGCTTGGGTTGATGACCATGGGCTCGGAGATCGACGTTGAAGTCTTCGGGCATCGCATGCGCATTCAGCCCGGCGCGAACCTTGCCGAAAAGCGGATGCTCTTCACGCCGCAATATTTTGACCCGCAAGAGCGAGCGCTTCTCGCGCGTGTCCTGCCGCGTGACGCCGTGTTCGTCGATGTCGGCGCCAATGTGGGCGCCTACAGCTTCTTTGTTGCGAGCTGCACGGGGCCTGAGGCGCGGATTATCGCGATTGAGCCGCAGCCGTCGGTGTTTGACCGGCTCACCGCTAATGTTGGTTACAACAAAGGCGTGCCCATCGAGCCGATCGCGCTCGCCATCGCCGATGTCGACGGTGAGGTGCAGCTGTTTCTCGATCGGCACAATGCGGGCGAGACCGGGATCCGCAGGCTCGCCGGCGCTGATGGGTCCGAGAGCCTTACGGTGCGCGCAAAACCGCTGGCGCTGTTGGTCGCAGAGCTCGACTTGCCGCGGATCGACGCCATGAAGGTGGATGTGGAAGGCGCCGAAGACCTTATTTTGGTGCCCTTCTTTGCCGAAGCGCCCCAGGATCGCTGGCCCAGTGTGCTGATCCTTGAGAACAGCCCCGAGAGTTGGCAAACCAACTGCATCGATCTGGCCATCGAGCGGGGCTATGAGCAGGTGCTTGAGACCCGGTTGAACGTAGTTCTGACTCGGCAGGCCACCATCTAAGTCGGCACTAGGCGACGAAGCGAAGCATGCCCGTCGGCGTGATGGCCTGCGGGGTGACGGTGCAATCCAGCGCCAGGACTTCAACGCCCGCCGCGAGAGCCGCGTCCATGGCGCGGCCGTAGGCTGGGTCTATGTCGCGCGCGAGGCCGAGCGTCTCCGCGCCTGGCCACTGGGCAACGAACAGCAAGATCCCGCGGTGCCCTTGCGCCACCATGGCAGACAGTTCGCCGAGGTGCTTCGCGCCGCGGCTCGTGACGCTGTCGGGGAATTCCAAGTGTCCCGCGGTCCGCATCAAATGCACATTCTTGACCTCGACAAAGGTCTTGCGGTCGCTGCTTTCGTTGGTGAGCAGGATGTCGATGCGGGACTTTTCGCCGTATTTCTGCTCGCGCAGCAGCGCGTCGAAGCCGTTGAGGCTCTCAACCAGTCCAGCGCGGATGGCTTCTTCCGCGAGCTTATTTGGGTGCATGGTGTTGATGCCAACAAGGCACGGATCGCCCGGGCCATCGACCGCTTCGAGCTCGTAGGTGTAAGCCAGTTTCCGCTTCAGATTGGGCGATTTCGACACCCAAATCCGCGCACCTGGCTTCGCCAGACCCATCATCGAGCCCGGATTGGGGCAGTGGATCGTTGTCTCCTGGCCGGCGTCTGGTCCTTCGAGAAGCTCCACATCGGCGAGGAACCGTTTGTAGCGGCGCAAAAGCCGCGCTTCAAAAAGGGGTGTGGGAAACTGCATGCCGCGACCCCAAAGGCCACGCGGCGAAATTGCAAGTCATCGCGCGGAGCGCTACGCGGTTTCCCACAGGCGAACCGCGTGCGGAGGGGACCGACCGAATGGCAGCCACTGCGGCCTTTGTGGTGATCGGCGACGAGATCCTGTCGGGTAAAACCAAGGACAAGAATATCGGCGTGCTGGCCGATGCACTTGCGAGTGCTGGCATTGACCTTGTCGAAGTGCGGATCGTCTCCGACCACGAAGACGCCATCGTCTCAGCCGTGAACGCGCTGCGCCAGTCGGCTGACTATGTGTTCACCTCTGGCGGGATCGGCCCAACCCATGATGACATCACTGCCGATGCTGTCGCTGCTGCGTTTGGTGTTGGCATCGATGTCGACCCGCGAGCCTACGCGCTTCTTTCGGACTGGTACGAGAAGACCGGGCGGACGATGAACGCGGCGCGCGAGCGGATGACGCGCATTCCGTTCGGCGCTGATTTGATTGAGAACCCTGTCTCTATCGCACCTGGGTTTCGGCTTGAGAACGTGTTCGTTCTCGCCGGGGTTCCGGCTGTGTTTCTGGCGATGCTGGAGACCATCTTGCCCACGCTCGAAGGCGGCGTTCCGCTGTTTGTGGAGAAGCTGCCGTTTGCCTGCGGGGAAGGGGACATTGCCGAAGCTCTCGGCGAGATCGCGGCCGCGAACCCAGATGTTTCAATCGGCAGCTACCCTAAAATGAGCGGTGGCGCTTTTACCACAGAGATTGTGCTGCGCTCGCGCGACCAGGCGGCGCTTGACGCCGCAACCGCGCAGGCTCAAAAGCTGCGGGCATCGTTGCCGGATGCGGCACCCTCGGCCTGACTGAAGGAGACTTTCGGCATGAGCGAAGCCCTAAACGACAAAGCCTTCCCGGTCTCTTGGGATCAGTTCCACCGCGATGCGCGAGCGCTCGCGTGGCGTCTGGCCGACAAGGGACCCTTTGAGGCTATGGTCACCGTGACCCGTGGCGGCCTGGTACCGGCCGCAATTGTCTGCCGCGAGCTGAACATCCGCACGATCGATACCGTCTCCATCGCGAGCTATGACTATGACGGCGCCGGCGAGCAGAAGCAGGGCGACATCTACGTCCTCAAGTCAGTGTCGTCCAAACTGCGGGAAACGCGTGGCAAGGGCATTCTTCTGATCGACGATTTGGTCGATACGGGCAAAACGGCGACCGCGCTGCGCGAGATGCTGCCTGACGCGCATTTCGCCACCGTCTATGCCAAGCCGAAGGGCCGCCCGTTGGTTGACACGTTCATCACCGAGGTGAGCCAGGATACGTGGATCTATTTCCCCTGGGACCTCGGCTACTCGTTCGTGCCGCCGATCGCGAAAGACGACTGAGACGGACCTGAAATAGTTTCAGATAGGTTCTGCGGGCGTGGTGGAACCGGTAGACACACGGGACTTAAAATCCCGAGGCCCTAGGCCGTGCGGGTTCGAGTCCCGCCGCCCGCACCAAGGTAATTTGCCTAAGTTACTGATATTATTAAGGAAAAATCGGCCATGTTGGCCGGTCCTTAAGCGCATCCGCGAAATCTGTACCGCAATTTGTACCACAGAATGCACTACAGCGTTGGCCATGCTTGTCGAACCTTAACCGGCATGTGGGCGATCAGTTTCTCCACAATAAGCGGCTGATGTCTCTTGACGCACGCTGATGAGTCGCGGTGTCCTGTTGGTCGCCGGGCACAGGATTGCGCCACGGCGCTACCAGAGCGGTCGGAGACCGCATCGTGAAAAAGGAGTGTTGGCAATGACCAACTTGAACAACGCGACGTTCGTTGCGCCAATAGCCCGTCGTCTACCCGACCCGAACTTCCGCGACGCCCACAACATGGAACGGCATCTGTTCATGGTCCCGGTGGGTGCAGTGCCGAAAGGCATCCCCGACGATCCCAATGCACGCCGTCCGAAGACCAGCAAGCGCGTCTACCAGAAGGTCCGCGCCAGCCTTTTCAACCAGGACTGCGAGCCGGGCACATTTCACCTGAAGAATAAGGGTATCACGATCATCGCCAACGGCGTTCAGTCGAAGGGAAACGATGAGTACGTGGTTTCGATGATTAACGGCGTCCACGGCATCGTTGACGGCGGTCATACCTACAAGCTCATCACCGATGCCCAGTCTGACGAAGCGCTGCCAGCGGACCAGTTCGTGACCATCGAGGTGCGCGTGGGCGTGCCGGACACCTGGATACCGGAGATCGCTGGGGGCCTGAACACGTCGGTGCAGGTGCAGGACATGAGCCTCGACAACCTGGCCAATGCATTCCAGTGGATCAAGCACGAGATCAGGCACGAGCCGTACTACGATAGCATCGCCTGGTCCGAGAACGACCCCGGCGAGTACGACGCGCGCGACATCGTCAGCCTCCTGGCCATGTTCAACGTCGATATCCACCCGAACGACGGCGACGATCACCCGGTCTACGGGTACGAAAAGAAGTCGATGGCCCTCAAAGCCTTCGAGCGTCAGCCCAAAA
>JAHCMG010000132.1 GCA_019192585.1 Devosiaceae bacterium MH13 | reverse complement strand
AGCTTCGTGCAAATGCGCCAACGCAAGGGCCGATAGCGCATCGCCCTGTCCAGCGGCTGCGCCCAGCCAGTAGAGCGCTTCAAAGCGCTGATCTTGGGTGCTCGCATTCACCAATGACAGGCGGCCATAGTCGTGCTGCGCATCTATCAGACCACGCTCTGCTGCCGCTAAAATCCAGGCTAGCCCTTGGGCTTCATCCAGTTCACCGCAAATCCCGTCGAACAGCAGTGCACCAACGTAATATTGTGCGCCCTCATGGCCGTCTTCCGCATACTCGATGAGTTGTTCCTGGACGCTGGCGCTGCAGATGTGATCGAGCATGCTAAACGATTGACTGCCGCCAGTTTCCGGAACAGCTGATGCAAGTGCAGCACCGGCTGTCGATCCAATAAAGATAAGGAAAGCAATGAAGTACGGGAGAGTGCTGGGCCAGATTGCTTGTTGACGATGTACGACCATGGTCTTGGTTCCAATAAGTTGCATTTCAACTGCAACTTTATCGTGGTACCAACGACCAGCAAGTACGTAAGAGCCTCAAGGACACGCCAAAGGAGCTGCCGATGCCCCTCTCGATCAACCGTCGCACATTCGTTATCAGCACTGGCGCGATAGCCGCCGCTAGTGCCATCAGCACCTCTCTTGTGCGTGCCGAGACCACCCACGAAGTGCAGATGCTGAATGTTCATCCAGACAATCCGCGCCTGCGCAATGTCTTCGAGCCGCGTATTCTGGTGGTCCAGCCAGGCGACACTGTGAGCTTCGTTTCGGTGAACCCCAGCCACAACTCGGCCAGCACAGAGGGTATGATCCCCGAAGGCGCTGAGCCGTGGTCAAGCCAGATCAGCCAAGGCATAGACGTAACGCTGACGGTACCGGGCTACTACGGCTACCAATGCACGCCGCACTTGGGTCTGGGCATGGTTGGTCTCGTCCTCGTTGAGGGGGAAGGCCAGGCAGACAATCTTGAAGCCGCGCGGAGCGTTCGCCAACGCGGCATGGCCTCGCGTGTCTGGGACGAGATTTGGGCAGAGGCCGAAGAGCAAGGTCTTTTGGGCTAACCGTGGGAAAGGGCTGGCGCGATGCCCACCACCCTGCCGGTTCGCCGCACTCCACCAAAGCGTGAGCCATTTTTCATCGGATGGCCCGCGCCTTTGAAAGCCAAAAGGGTACGTCCGAAGGCGACGTTCCGCTGGGGTTTCTTGCACGACGCGGTGTGCTTCATCCTGGTGTTCCTGGCGACCATCTGCACCTGCGCTTACGCGGATGCGTCTGAGCATCCAGCCGCTGTGCCTGTGGTTGAGATCATCATTGAGCGCCGGGCGGATAGCGTTGAAGTTTACTTTGGCGGAAACGCTGAAGCGCTGATTCAGTACTTTGGCGCCAACCCCGATTTGTTCACCAACAGCTCGGGACACGTCCCGTTCAATGGGTTTCAGTCTGGGACTTGGCTTCTCGGCGATGCGCTCTTGAGGGGCGCCTCTCTGACGGTTGGCGGCGTACCCATAGAGCTTGAGGCGACGTCACTGATGATGCATCCGGCCACGCTCGCGGTGCCCTTCGAGGATGCCATCGACGCGGTGATGGCGGTCAGTATCTGCGCGGTCATCAATCCGCCGAGCGATCTCACTTTACAGGATGCGAGCCTCTATGCGGGCTTCATCGCCTTCACTGGCGATGCGCACGAAGCAATCGTTCTGAAAAGCCCGGAAGACATTGGCGGTTTCATTGTGGGGGTCCGGGATCACGCAAACGGCACGTTGATCGGTGTTTGGGAACAGACGTGGGCGTTCGATGAACCCATAAGCCTGAGGCCTGTATCAAACCACGGGCCAAGCGTTTCGCTGTCGTCGCTTGCGGTTCCTTACCCATTCATGGGGCTCGTTCTGTTCCTAGGCCTGTTGGGCTCAGGCGCCTTTATCCTAGCGCGCCGGGCTAGGCATCGGCCAGTTCAAGCTCCATCCCTTCCACCGAACTGAACCCTTCGAAGTTCGGGTGCCCGAGGTAGAGCGGCTTGTTCTGGCCGGCATCTTTATGCGCATCGCGGAAGGACTGGCTGCGCGTCCAATCGAGAAAGCTTTTCTCGTCAGCCCACGTGGTGTGCGAGACGTACAGCGTGTGATCGTCCGCTTCTGGCCCTTTGAGCATTGCGAAACGGACGAAGCCCGGTTCCTTGTAGATATGGATTTCGCGGTTCTTCCAGACAGTTTCAAAGGCGAGCTCTTCGCCCTTCTTCACCTTGAAGCGGTTCATCGCGATGTACATGGCGCTATCGTCTCCCCTCGGGTGTCTTCAGTTCATTGATACGGCTGTCGCGGCTGCGTTCAGCCCAGTCTTCCACAAAGCCCTGTATCTGGGAATCGCCACAGCAGCCTTCGCCACAACCGCCAAACAACCGATAGGCCGCTTCATGGCAGCAGGGTTGTGCACCAAATGGTGCTGTGCCGTTTCGGAACGGCTTGCTGATCCAACGAACGATGGCTGAAACGCTGGCTTTAAGCATCATCTGACCGCCAATCTGAAAGGAAGTTGGGTGAGCGCCCAAGCTCTGGAGCGTCCACACATGATATGCCCTCGCGCCATGCCAGCCGCGTTTCGCCGTCCCGCCACAGCGGCAGGTAAGCAAGGCTCGCGCGCAGCAAACGATCGACGGATTGGCCGGCGATGATCGCTTCATCGAGTGTGCTGGCGGCGGAGAGCGCATCCAGAGCGCCATCGACGTCTGGGTCTTGTAGGCCAGACAACGCGTAGCTGCCCGACCGGTTCGCCAGATCACTGTGCCACAGCAACCGCTCAGCCGAACCCGGCAGCTTGCCCGGCGCCCAAGCCAAGGTTGCGATGTCAAAATTCCGGTCGAGAAGTTGGCGCGCCGCAATGGACGGCTCAAGCACTTGGGGAATCAGCTCGATACCAAGCCGTTCGAAGGCGAGCACCACCTCCCCAAGAACGCCATCGTAAAGCGGGCTTGTTGAAACCGCACTGAAACGGATCGGTTCACCCGTTTCGGGATCGATGCGCCGGATGCCGTCCAGCACGAAGCCCGCCGCATCCAACAATTGGCTTGCGAGGCGAGCGGCGTCGCGCGTTCCGGGAGGAGGCGTATCGGCAAGGGCATCGAAATCCACGGCGGCAAAGGCCGTGTTCTCGAACAGGCTATTCACAGGCTGGAAAAACCCACCAAACAGCCGGTCCACCGCATCGGGAGCGCTGAAGCTCAAATGCAGAGCTTTGCGCACGCGGATGTCGGCTAGCGGGCCAGACCGCAAGTTCATGACGAGCCCGTGGAGCCTACCGGGCCCGTCGCTCGGCGTGGTCGCGCGCAGGATGGCGGGGGATGCGTCGTCAAGATCATCGTAGCCGGATCGCCAGCGGGAGGGGTTGGTCTCGACGCGCGCGTCGTACTCCCCGGCGCGGAAAGCTTCGAACGCAACATCCGCATCGCGGTAGTAACGGATGCTGATCCGGTCAAAGTTGAAGGCGCCCTTGGCGGTGCCCTGATCTTCGGCCCAATAGTCAGTGACGCGCTCCAGCACAATCCGGCTGGGAGCATCGCTTTCAATGAGGCGATAGGGTCCGCTTCCAAGCGGCAGATCGTCTGGCCCGGGCGGGTCAGGGCGATGGGCGGGATGGATGGGCAGACTTGCTAAACCGCTAATCAAGTCGCGGTCCGGGGTGCCGTCATTGATGAACGTAACTGTTCGATCATCGGACTGTTCGAGGCGCACGGCCCGGTAAGACTGCCGGTAGAATGGTGCACCTTCGGTTTTCAGCGTTTCGAATGTGAAGAGCACATCGTCAGCCGTGAGCGGTGTCCCGTCATGCCAGGGGACGTCTGGAGAGAGCCGAAACGTAACGCGGCTGAAGTCGTATGAAATCGCCACCCCTTCGGCGAGGTGGCCGTAATAGCTCGCAGGCTCGTCAGGGCTGGGTACGACCAACCGATCGTAAATGACCCGCATATCGGCCGGCGGGCGGCCCGGATAGCGCAAGGTGTCGAGCGTATCGAAAGCACCGACGCGCGCGAGCCGCAGGGTCCCCCCCTTCGGTGCATTGGGTGATCGATGGGGGAAATGGCTGAAGCCTGCAGGGTAAGACAGAGTACCCAATGGCGACGCGCCATGGCTAAGGTTGAAGCTGTCATCCGCATGCGTTGTTGCAGGCCAAGATGGGCAAATCCACCCCGCGCTAAGCCCCGCAAAGCCAAGCTTGATGGCTTGCCTGCGGGACAGCTCGATCATCGACCGCGCGCGCCTATGATGGGTTCCACAGTCTCGAACGCCGCAGCGCAGTCGTTGCGGTTACGAAACCCGCTTTCGATTTGGCAGGTGCCAACGACCAAGACATAGCTTTCGATATCGGCACACGGCTCATTCGGCGCGTCCATTGTCATTTGGAGCGCCTCACCCGGCGCGATGGGACCAGCAAGAACGCCACGCGAAGTGTTGATCAATCCATCGGACCCCATCAGATCAACGAAGGTGTTGATACCAAGCAAGGGCGCCTCCGACAGGTTCTCAATCTCAATGGTCGTGGTGCAGTAATAGTCGCGGGTTCCGGCCGCGGTGAGTGCGACGCGGTAATCGAAAGCAAGGGCTTGACCTCCAAGCAGCAACGACGCCACGACAACGAAACTGGCATTGGCAATGCTCCCGGCAACCAGCTCAAACCATCCGCTCACGGCTGTTCTCCTCTCAGGAGCACGCGCGTCGAAGCGAGCTCTCCATAAAGTTGCATTTTAACCGCAACAAATAAAAGTTGCAAGCTTTTGTCAAGTTATCATATCTCTAAAAAGTTGTCTGAATCGGGATCGGGTATGACCAAGCTGGCAAGGGACATAGAACCGGGCGAGATCACTGAGCGTTGTCTGCATTTACAGACTCAACGCATCGCCGCTCTCACCAGAGTGCACTACGCAGAGGCGCTAGAAACGGCCAGATTGAACCCAGATGAATTCATACTGCTCGCAGCGATTGCAGAGCGCGGCGGCGTAAGGGTCAAGCAAGCAACCTCGATACTTGATGGGCATATCAAAGGTCCCAAAAAAGTCGTTGATCGCTTAGCGCGACGAGGTTTGATCTCATTGAGCTGGTCTCGACGAGACGCTCGCGTACGTGAGATATCGCTCACAGAGACGGGTGAGACGCTGCTCAATAGAGCCATCCCGCTGTGGTATGCCATGCAAGAACAACTTGGGAATTCCGCCGATATCAGTACCCTGTTGCGCCGGCCTGACGGTGAAGTCGATCTCCCCTCAACTGAGCTAAAGACCTGCGACTAGACGGCTGTGTCGTTGCTGATGTGGTTGGTTCGAAGTTCACTTCCTGGTACTCCAGGAAACCACCCTCATAAGATAAGAGAAGTTGGGCGCAGCAACGAAGCAATCTCGTGCGGCCTATTGGCCGAACCTACTTACCAAGAAAGCTCGCGCCCTAACTACGCCCGCATGCAATTTGTCTCTTCAATGCATATCGCGAGACTTCGATCCTTAATTGGCGGTGTCTTTTCACCACCGCCAGGGAAGATGCGCATAATCGTTGCCCTCTTCGTCGGAGTGTTCTGCCACGCAGTCTTCGGGATGGCTGTCCTTGCGATGATTGCGGCAATGTACTTTGGGATGAGCGAAAGCTTTGGCGGTATCGCATCTCCTTGGAGCTACCTCCTGAATGTAGCGTTGGTCCTACAGTTTCCACTGGTGCACTCGATACTGCTGACGGGCTGGGGAAGCAAGTTGTTGTCGACGGTAGGACCAAAGCGCTACGCCAAGACGCTTTCGACGACCACCTACGCAATAGTTGCCTCACTCCAACTGCTCGCGCTGTTTGCCCTTTGGACGCCCAGCGGCGTTGTGTGGTGGCGAGCCGAGGGGGCCATGCTCGTCGTTATGACAGTGCTTTACGCGATGTCGTGGCTCCTGCTTCTCAAAGCAAGCTTCGATGCGGGTGCGGAAGTGCAGTCTGGCGCGCTTGGTTGGATGTCAATGGTCCAAGACAAGATGCCGGTGTTTCCAGACATGCCGGCAACCGGATTGTTTTGCATCATTCGGCAGCCGATTTACGTGGCCTTTGCACTTACACTTTGGACAGTACCCGTTTGGACGCCAGACCAACTCTTCCTCGCCATAACGCTAACAGCTTACTGTTTGCTAGCACCGCTATTGAGGGAGAAGCGCTTCAAGCAGCGATATGGACAACGCTTTGAGGAGTACCGGCGGCGGGTCCCCTACGCGCTGCCTCGCCTGGCTGGTCGCAAAGCTATAAACCGCGCTAATCCGAGCTTGAAGTAGTCCGCTCGTCAATCGACTCTGTAAAGCGCGAGTGTTTGAGCATCAATGAAGTCCAACGCTCGCGCATGTGTTGACCGTGCTTTGATCGGCGGTGCAACCCCAGCTTCGTGAGCCTCTTTCCAGCGCAGAGCGCATAAGCACCAACCATCGCCCGGCTTGAGCCCGGGAAAATCGTAGCCGGGCATTGGCGTCCTAAGATCGTTACCTCGCGATCGGGTGAACTCGAGGAACTCATCCGTCACAACCGCACAAATCACATGCGTACCTTGGTCTATGTGATTGGTGTTGCAGAAACCGTCACGAAAGAAACCGGTCTTCGGGTCAATGCAGCACAGCTGCAGATCCTCGCCTAAAATGTTTTTGGCTAACTGTTGGTGCATGTCTGTATCAGTCGAGATTGTGCGCTCGGCGTTATCGTTTGAACGGCGCTAGCCTCCGGACTGGGTGCGCAAGTCGTTTGGGCCTTTGTGCAAGGGTTAGGCTGCCACTTTTCCAAAAAGGTGCGTCGCCAGGCCGTCCAGCATTACCGCTTCCGCGCCGCGGAAATCATGGCTCGCGGTATTGGCTCCCGTAAAGGCGACGCAGCGAATGCCCGCATTTCTTGCCGCGCGGACACCAGGACCGTTATCTTCAATGGCGACGCAGTCGAGCGCACTTAATCGCAGCATGCTCAACGCAAACTGGTAGATATCGGGGGCCGGTTTTTGCGCCAAGTTTAGTTCTGAAGAGGTGACGATATCGAACGTACTTCGGTTGATGCCAAAAGCGTTGTTCAGCACGAGATCGAGTGATGCTCGGTTTGTGGTTGAAACCAGTCCAACCCTCATCCCCGAAGCCGTGGCGCGCTCGCAAACGTCGGCCACTCCCGGTCTTGCCGACAGTTCTAACGTTGCGAGCATGTGGTGGAACTGCCTGTTTTTCGCGGCATGGACTGCTTCAGCATCCACCGTTTCTCCGCGGCTCGCCGCGTAGTTTCTGACTCGCGTCACGCCTCCAGACGTCGACAGCATCGAGCGATACGTTTCGACACCCCAGTTCCATTTCAGGCCTTGCTCTCGGAAGGCGTGGTTGAACGCTGCGCGCTGCAGCTCTGAAGTCTCAACAACTGAGCCGATCGATCCGAACAGAATGGCTTTCATGATTTTCGTTTCCTTTTCAGAACTGGGACGAGACAGCGCACCGAACATCTGCTGCCCGCTCAACGGCGTAACGCGGTAGTCAAGCTGGATAGGAGATGGTCATGTCTAAGGTTTTGGTGGTCGGTGCCAGCCGAGGAATCGGAAAGCAGGCCAGCCAGGTACTTGCTCATGCTGGCCACTCTGTACGCGCGATGTCGCGCAGCGGACGTGTATCAGCGTTCGGAAATGGACAGATTGAGAACTTCGTCGGCGACGCGTTGGTCGGCGAAGACATCAAGCGCGCTTTGGAAGGTATAGACACGGTTGTCCAGGCCCTTGGCGTCAAGGCCAATGCACAGATGATTACCGGCCCTGTAACGCTTTTCTCGAGCGCGACGCGCGTGCTTATTCCAGCGATGCAACAAGCTCAGGTATCCCGCCTAATAGCGGTTACCGGGTTCGGTGCAGGCGATTGCGCTTCGGCGATCAGCCCGCTTCAGCGCATCCCATTCAGGGCTACTCTCGGTCGCGCATATGACGACAAGACCGTTCAAGAAGAGCTGATCGAAAAAAGCGGGTTGGACTGGATGCTTGTGCGGCCCGGCGTGCTCACAAACGGACCGCGTTCAGGGCGGTACAAGGCAATTATGGAGCCTTCAAGGTGGCGCAACGGTATCATCTCGCGTGCAGACGTCGCGGACTTCATCAAAGACCATATCGAGGATGAGCCACTTGGAGGCCGAAAAGCCGTGTTAATTCGCTGGCCCTTCTTACTGTAAATGAATGGCAGAAGACATGGGTCGATCCCTATTGGGAACAGTCTAGCCACTGTATCGAATGCAATATGCCCGAAAAGTTCACAAATCAATCGATGCTGTATCTACACCCATGACGCAGATCGCCAAAACGGCGGCTGTTGCCGCAGTCTCGCTCTTCGCAATTGTTGTGGGTGTCTGGCAGCTGGAAAGGCAGCGTGACGGCTACTCATCACCGAGATATCGGTTGGAAGCACTCCGGTCACACTCTATGCGACGCCGGGCGTTCAAACTCACCTTTGGCAAAACATGTTGCAAGTGGATTGCAAATCTAGAGCTGTCCTAGGTTTGCAGCACGATGTTCTCCGTCAGCGCAGATGCGATCAATTAAGCTGATTGCATGAGGGAAAGCTTCTGCTCTTGGATGGCCACACAACCGTCGTGGCCAATGGTGGAATTCACACACACCCCGACTATCCGCGACAAAAGCTATACTTGCCGACAATGGCGCCTTCGCTGGCCTACCTCGACGTCGAAACAGGTGATCTGGTCGATCAGGTCAGCAAACCCTCTGAGCTTCACCAGCTCTTCATCCGCCACCTGACGCAGACCGCGTACGGCGCACTTTGGTTCGGCGGATAGTGTGAAGGATCTAGGACGAAGAATGTCCCACCTTTTTGGGCGGCACAAACGCGAAATGCAGATAGAACTTTCTGACCTGGAAGCGGGACTCGCTTCGGCATTTCGGCACCAAATAGGATCGATAAAGAAGCCAACCCCACCACCGATCTGGTTGCGGTGAGCGGCAGCCTTGCTAGCTGGCCCGAGCCTCGCCGCCACCTGGGACCACTCCATCGTGCGTTGGGAACGCATATCTGAGCGCACGCCTCGCGCCTGATCCATCAACAACAATGCTCGCCTCTGTGGACACCAAGGTAACCACAGCTTCGGCCTGCCCTTGCAGATCGAGGACCGGGGCCGCCAGAGCATAGAGACCTGGAATGAATGTCTCCTCGGCCTTTGCCAAACCGTCGGAACGGATTTTCTCAAGCCGCGATCGCACCAAGTCCAGATCAGCAGCCATCACCTGCTCTCGTGCGAGTCTTTCGGGATTCCATGCAAGGAAAACCAGCCCTGTCGCCGACTTGGTGAGCGGTAGAACGGCCCCAACACCCAGAGCCGTAACAAGCGCCGTACTAGCCCGTTCCCAGCGCACGATTGTTGGCCCCGTTGAGCCCCAAACTGATAGCATCGCGGTGCAACCCGTTTCTTCGACAAGATCGGGAAGTAAATCCGCGGCGCGATTGACAACGTCGTAGCGTGCAACAGCAGCCATACCAATTTCTGCCGCCATGCGCCCAAGATCATAGGTTCCTGTTTGACGGTGAACCACCATTCCCGACCCAACGAGGCTTGCTAGATAGCGGTGGACTTTAGCCGCTGGAATGTCGACCGCCTGCGCGATTTCACCCAGCGACATAGGGCGCTGTTCTTGGCAGAAAGCACGCAAAATATGCATGCCAACCTCAACGCTTTGAACACCTTTGCTGCGAGTAAGAGTGTCGTCAGACATTGTATTTTTCCAGCTTGGCTCGGATGGCAGCAGGTATCTGTTCCCCACTGAGCTTGCCATTTCTAATGGCGACAAAGGCGCGTTTCTCGCGTCCCTCGGCCGTTAATCTGTCGCCGATCGCAAAGCGGTAAGCAAGCTCGACACTGCTTCGACCTATCCCTCTGACCACAAGGTCGATGCGCATCTCTTCGTAGTAGCGCCCAGGAGATTTGAAGCTGCACGCGACATCAACCAGCGGTGTCCCTTCTATATCGAAGTCCGCCTTAAGGCTCAGCTGATCAAAATCTTCACTGCGCGTGAACGCATGGAAAGTTGCATCCATCCATCTGAAATAATTGGGATAAAAGATAATGCCGAGCGCATCGCACTCGCCCCATTCGATCACGTGACGTCGAGAAAACACAAAAAATCTCCCACCAACGGTATTGACAGTTTTCACATAGCGTAATTCGTTACGCATTAGGAAAACAGGTTCGAGAGTCACTTAACCGACCCAGCCTGTGCAGATCGGGAGGACGTGATGCAAGTCACGATTGTCGGTGCAGGACCGGCTGGGCTTTATGCTTCCATTCTATTGAAGTCCGAGCGACCAGACTTGGACGTGCAGATCATCGAACAGAATTCAGCCGACGCGACCTTCGGGTTTGGCGTTGTGTTCTCAGATGATGCGCTCGCTTTCCTGCGAAAAGACGATGCAGCAACCGCCGACCTCATCGAACCACACATGACCCAATGGTCCGACATCCACGTCGTGCACAAAGGCGAGAAGATTGTCATTGATGGCATCGGCTTCTCCGGGATTGGACGGCTTGAGCTGCTCCAACTGCTTCAAGCTCGTGCCGCCGAACTTGGCATTCACCCGGTCTACGAAACCCGGATCAAAGCCATTGATGAGTTGAAAACCGATCTCATCATCGGGGCCGATGGGCTCAATTCACGCGTTCGGCAAACCGGGAATTTTGGTGAAACCATCACACACCAAACCAACCGGTTCGTTTGGTACGGCACAAACCGTGAGTTCGATGCGCTAACCCAAACATTCATCGAAACGCCGTACGGCCCGATGAACGCCCACCACTATTCCTACGCCCCGGGTCGGGCCACGTTCATTGTCGAGCTGGCCGAAGATACGTTTGCCAAGAGTGGCTTCGAGACCATGGAGGAACCAGAGTATCGCGCCGCTTGCGAGGAAGCGTTCGCCGACGTGCTTGAAGGCGCTCCGCTTATCCCGAACAACTCCAACTGGCGTCAGTTTCCCAACCTTTCCTGCGCAAAGTGGCACGATGGCAAGAAGGTCCTTGTCGGGGACGCCCTCCACACAGCGCATTTCTCCATTGGCTCCGGGACACGCCTGGCCATGGAAGATGTCATAGCCTTGGTCGACAGTTTGAAACGCCACGACTGGGACGTTTCAGCAGCTCTACCCTCCTACCAGGAAGCCAGGTCACCGGTTTTGGCGAAACTGGTGAGGGCCGCGCGCCAGTCTTCAGACTGGTATGACGACTTTGAAGACCATATGGCGCTGGACCCTTGGGACTTCGCCCTCGCTTACATTCGGCGCGCAGGACGCCTATCGAGCGAACGGCTTCGCAGCCTTGCGCCAGCCTTTACAGCTGAGTTGGCAAGGCAAGGAATCGAGCTGGAGGCGGCGGCATGAGCGAGCCGGGCTTAAAAGCGCAGCTCGCTGCAGACGTGGGGTTCGACTTAGCGGAGAACTACAACGCGTCGCGTCTGCTCTGGGATAATCTGGCAAACAACGCGCATCGCCCGGCTGTCCACCACGCATCTGGCGTTTGGAGTTATGCAGAACTCGCTGGTCTTGCCTCCCAGATCGGTAACACACTCTTGGATGCCGGCTGCCAACCGGGCGATCGCGTGCTGCTTCTGATGGATGACGAGCCCGCCCACCCAGCGGCCATCATGGGCGCCATGCGTGCTGGCCTCGTGCCTTTGCTCACCAACATTCAGTCTCCCCCAGACTTGCTGACGTTCTTCCTGAAAGACAGCAGCGCAAAAGCGGCGGTGGCGAGCCCAGAGCTTGCCGATCTCCTCTCCGGCGCAGATATCCCGGTTTTTAAGACCAACGACCCGAAGCTTCGTGAAGCATCGGAGGAGCTTACAGAAGCGAAGACAGCGCGGCGAGACATGGCGTTCTGGATGTACTCGTCCGGATCAACAGGACGGCCAAAGGGTGTCGTCCACAAACACGAGGATGTCGCCTACACCGCACACACCTATGCACGGTCGGTTCTCAACCTAACCGCCGACGACATCTGTTTCTCGGTGCCAAAAATCTACTTCGCCTACGGCTTTGGAAACGCGGTGTCTTTCCCCATGAGCGTCGGCGCATCCGCCCTGCTTCTGTCTGGACGGCCAACGCCTGGCCGTTGCTTTGAGGCCATCGGCAAACACAAACCCACCGTGCTGTTTGGCCTACCGACCGTCTACACTGCGCTGATGAATGCGCCGGAGGTCGACAATGCCGACCTTGCCTCGGTGCGCCTTTGCATTTCAGCAGCAGAGGTTCTCTCTTCCGAACTTGCCAATGATTGGAAGCGGCGTTTCGGACACAACATCGTGGAAGGCCTCGGCTCGACCGAGATGTTGCACATTTATCTCTCCAACGATGAAACTACTCAAAAGCCTGGATCAGCTGGCAAAACTGTTCCTGGCTATGCCGTTCGCTTGGTCGATCAAAAGGGCGACCTGGTCGCGGCGGGCGAGGAAGGCATCATGGAGGTCTGCGGCTTGTCGGGTGCCGAGTACTATTGGAACCGACCCGACAAGACCGAAGACACCATGCGCGGTGAATGGCTGTACACCGGCGATCGGTTCACCTGCGATGACGACGGTTTCTACTATTTCAAAGGCCGAGCGGACGACCTGGTGAAAGTCTCCGGCCAGTGGGTCTACCCACTTGAGATCGAGCTTGCGCTTGCAGAGCATCCAAAGGTGCAGGAGGTCTGCGTCCAAGCGGTTCCAATGGCCGATCAACGCATGACGCTGACAGCCTGGGTCACCCCGAAGGAGGCGGACGACGCAGGAGAGGGCCTAGAGCGCGAACTCAAGGATTTCGCCAAGTCGCAACTGCTTCCCTACAAATACCCCCGCACCATCCACTTCCTGGACACGTTGCCCAAAACCGGCACCGACAAGATCGATCGCCAAGCGCTTAGAGCGCTGTCTTCGACGTCCCTGGGAAGCGCAGCCTAGCCAGAAAGGAGACCGACAATGAGCCTTGATGGCCCACCGCCTAATACACCTGAGCGCCAGGCATTTTACGATGCAATCGAGCCTGAATCGATGCGTGCCCTTTGGTCAGTCATGTCCGGCATCATCACGCCGGAGCCAAAGTCAGACTGTGTGCCCGTCAAATGGTCCTACGAAAGCGTCCGCTCGCGGCTTTTGGAAGCGGCTGACTTGATCACCGCTAAAGAAGCGGAACGAAGGGTGCTCATCTTGGAGAACCCGGGGTTGAAAGGCACCTCTAAGGTCACCACGAGCCTCTACTGCGGCATCCAATGCGTGATGCCCGGGGAAGTTGCGCCTGCCCATCGACACAGCCAGAGCGCTTTGCGCTTTGTGCTCGAAAGCGAGGGCGGCGTAACCGCAGTCGGCGGCGAAAACACCGACTTGAAGTATGGCGATTTTGTCATCACGCCAAGTTGGGAGTGGCATGATCACACCAGCCACTCCGACTCACCGATCTTTTGGCTCGACGGTCTCGACATTCCGGTCGTGCAGTTCTTCGACGCGTCCTTTGCCGAGGGTATGGGCGAGGACCAGCAGCCAATCACCAAACCCAAGGGTGACAGCCTGGCGCGCTACGGCGCGAACATGATGCCGCTTGGCTACGAGAAGGCAGCACCAACATCACCGATCTTCAACTACCCTTATGAGCGCTCGCGCGAAGCCCTTGAGCAGATGCGACGGCAGGACGAATGGGACCCGTGTCACGGCCTCAAGATGCGATACGTGAACCCAGTCGACGGCGGCTGGGCGATGCCGACGATCGGTGCCAGCCTTCAGCTGATGCCAAAGAGCTTCAGCTCTGTCCCATACCAGTCGACGGACGCCACTGTGTATGTTGGCGTGGAAGGAAAGGGTCGCGCCACTATAGCTGGGCAAACCTTTGACTGGGGACCTCGCGATGTTTTCGTGGTCCCGTCTTGGCATACCGTCACCCACGAGGTGGACGAGGATGCAGTGCTCTTCTCTTACTCTGATAGGCCCATACACGAGAAGCTCGGCCTGTTCCGCGAACGCCGAGGCAACACATGACATCGTACGTCTTTGCACCGCCGCAACAATCCAGCGTGGCTATTCGCGGAACCCAAGAACGCTTCCCGGTTCGACGGATTTTCTGTGTTGGTCGCAACTATGAGGCCCATGCCCGAGAGATGGGCAAAGATCCTGAGCGAGATCCTCCCTTTTTCTTCACCAAACCCGCTGACGCTGTGGTCGAGAACGGAGCAATGGTTCCCTATCCCCCCGAGACGGAAAACTTCCACTGCGAAATTGAGCTGGTGGTGGCGATCGGCAAAGGCGGAAAAAATATCGCCGAAGCGGACGTGCCTAATCATATTTGGGGTGCGACGGTCGGCATCGATCTCACACGCCGAGACCTCCAGCTCGCTGCTCGAGACAAAGGTCGCCCTTGGGACTGGGGCAAAGCGTTCGATCATTCGGCTCCACTCGCGCCGATGGTCCCCATGGCTGAGGTGCAAAGCCTGACCAAAGCCCGGATCTGGTTGGCCGTCAACGGTGAGGTGAAGCAAGATGCCGACATTGCCGACCTCATTTGGTCGGTGAATGAGCACATCTCCATCCTGTCTAAATCCATGACCTTGGCTCCGGGTGATCTCGTCATGACGGGAACCCCTGCAGGCGTCGGCGCGATTGTGCCAGGCGACCGTGTTACAGGCGCTGTGGACGGGCTGGCGGACATTGCCATCACTGTCGGAGAGCGCACGTGAGCCTGGCAGAAGCGCCCTCACCCACCTTGCATCTTCACGGGTTCTTCCGTTCCTCGACGTCCTTCCGGGTGCGCGTGGCACTGAATCTGAAGGGGCTGGCCTACGATCAGTCAACCTATGTCTTGCGCATGGGCGAGCAGCGCGGCGACGCCTACCTCTCGATCAATCCGCAGGGCTTGGTTCCAACTTTGGACAGCCCGCAAGGGCCGATTTCTCAATCTCTCGCCATCATTGAATGGCTGGACGAAACCTATCAAAAACCGGCGCTGTTGCCGGAGGATGCATGGGGTCGGGCAAGGGTCAGATCCCTTGCTCACATGGTCGCGCTTGATGTCCACCCCATCAACAATTTGCGCGTCCTCTTCTACATTAGAGATGAGTTCGGCGCAGACGATGATGCGCAGGCCACCTGGTTCAAACACTGGGCGAACCTTGCTTTCGAGGCGCTTGAAACAAGGCTCGCCAAAGAGCCCGAGACCGGCGTGTTCTGCCAAGGCGACACGGTCACTCTGGCGGACATTTGCCTGGCAGGCCAGGTCGTTAACAATCGCCGTTTTGGCGTCGATCTGGCGCCTTATCCAACCATCCAAAGAATTTTCAATGCCTGCATGGCGTTGCCTGAGTTCCAGGACGCTATGCCGGACAACCAACCTGACGCGGGCTAACCGCGCAGGACCTTAAACCGGGAGATCGAACCATGAAAAAGCAGTTCCTTGCGGGCGTGCTAGCGCTTGGCGCAACCTTTGGGCTGGCCGCCCATGCAACCGCCCAAACTGTCTCTATTGCCACCCTGCCCCAGGGCTCGGTTTGGAACACGATGGGCAACGTCATCGCCGGGGCTGTCCGTGAGGACGGTGTACGTATGGTGGTGCAGCCCTATGGCGGCAACCTGGCGATGATGCAGGCCCTTGAGCAAGGGCTGGCTGAATTCTCGATCAACGACATCAATGATGTCATCGCAGCTGCCCAGGGCATTGATCACTATGAAGGCCAGGCGCAGTCGAACCTGCGCTTGGTGGCCAAAATCAATCCGCTTCCGGTCGGGCTCTACGTTCGCACCGACAGCGGCATGGTTGAGATGTCTGACCTGGAAGGCCGTCGGGTGTCGTCAGGGTGGGACGGCTTTCCGCTCGCCAACTCGCACATCTCCGCGATCCTCGCGACAGGCGGCCTAACCTTTGACGATGTTGAAGGCGTCCCAACACCAGGTCTGATCCGCGGTTCAGACGATCTGGCGGCCGGGCGGACAGAAGCGGCGTTCTTCGCAGTCGGTGGTCCAAAGGTTGCTGAAGTTAACGCCACCGTCGGCGGTGTGCGGTTTCTGACCGGCGCAAGCGATGAAGCCACGCTGGCCGCAATTCAGGAAATCCGCCCAGCGTTTTATTTCTCAGAGGTTCAACCAGCGCCGTTCCGCGTTGGCATTGAAGAGCCCATGATGATGGTCACGTGGGATAATGTCTTGCTGGCTGGCGCGCATGTATCTGATGAAGCGGTACAGGCTGTCTTAGCTTCAATGGCGGATCGCCAATCGAGCATGGCCGAAGCTTTTCCTCCATTTGGCGACTTCGGTATTGAACGCGCCTACATCGACTATCCAGGCGCGACCTACCACCCTGGCGCCATTGCGTTCTTTGAAGAGCGTGGCATAGAACTGCAGGGCTTCTAAGACCTGTGACGATTGAAGCGGACACCGACGGGCCAGCGCCGAACCCAGCGCTGGTCTTGATAGGCGATGCCCTGGCAGCCATCGTCACACTAACGGCAGTTGCTTGGGCAGCGGACCTGCCCAGGATGGTCGGGCTTGCTCCTTACACAGAGCAATTCCTTGCCCTCATCCTGGCGTGTTCCCTCGCATTGGTGTTCTTGAAAAAGCCAAGCCGCCTTGTCGGCCTTGATATCGCGCTCTCGCTTCTCGGATTGGCCACAGCCCTTTGGGTTATGTGGGAGTATCCCCGGCTGATCTTTGAGCAGATGAGCCTACCCCTTGATGGCCTCATCGCAGGGGGTGTTCTCTTTCTTTTGACCCTTGAAGCGCTGCGTCGATGCACCGGTTGGCCATTGGTCATCGTCGTGGCGACCATCGCCGTCATCGGCCTGGTTGGGCACAACATCCCCGGCGCGCTGCAAACCCGGCAGGTCGCCCCTGAACGGATGCTGATGTACCTGGCCTACGATGCCAACGGGCTCTTTGGCTTGACGCTCAATGTTGCGGCAACTGTGGTCATCGCCTTTGTCCTGTTTGGACAGCTTCTGTTGAAGTCCGGCGGTGCTGACTTCTTCAACGATATTGCCATTGCCATGATGGGCCGCCGACGTGGTGGTTCTGCCAAGATTGCAGTTGTGGCTTCGGGCCTTTTTGGGTCGATCTCGGGTGTTGTTGTTTCCAACATCGTCGCGACAGGCGTCGTCACCATTCGTATGATGGTAAGCGCTGGCTATCGCCGTCATCAGGCCGCTGCAATTGAAGCCGTGGCCTCAACCGGTGGTCAGATCGTCCCGCCCGTTATGGGCGCAGTCGCGTTTCTGATGGCCGATATTCTTCAGCGCCCCTACACCGAAATCGTTGTGGCGGCGATCATTCCGGCGCTTCTTTACTATGTGGCTGTGTTCGCACAGGTCGATCTGCAAGCGGCGCGTGATAACATCGCGTTGGTCGATGAAAGTGAAATTCCAGACACAAAGGACGTTCTGGTCAAGGGCTGGGTTTTCATTGCGCCTTTCGCCGCCATCGTGCTTGCACTTTTTACATTCGGTCAGCGGCCGGAGACGGCAGCGCTTTATGGTGGTGGTGCGGCGCTATTGATAGGCCTGGTCAAAGGATACAGGCACCGTATGAGCCTAAGCGAGATCTGGCGCGCTCTGTGCGAAACCGGGTCATCAGTCGTCGACATTGTGATGATCGCGGCAGCTGCAGGGTTCATCATCGGTGTTCTCAACATCACCGGGCTCGGATTTGGCCTCACCTTTGTGCTTGTTTCCCTGGGTGGTGAGAGCTTGATTGCCCTCCTGCTCATCGGTGCGGCCGTTTGCTTGGTGCTTGGTATGGGCATGCCAACGGTTGGCGTTTACCTTCTGCTGGCGGTGCTGATCGCTCCCTCGCTCGTGCAAAGCGGCGTTGATGCGATCGCAGCGCATCTCTTCATTTTCTATCTAGGCATGATGTCGATGGTGACGCCCCCTGTTGCTATCGGCGCTTTCTTCGCAGCGGCCATCGCGAAGGCAAAACCGATGCAAACAGCCTTTGTCGCGATGCGCTACGGATGGACGGCTTACGTCATCCCTTTCTTGTTTGTGCTCTCGCCTACATTAATCCTCAAAGGTGAGCCGATCCACGTGGCCATCGATGTGCTAACCGCCTGTGTAGGGGTCTACATGATCTCCGCATCGGCCGTTGGCTGGCTAAACGCCACTCTATCGCTCATAACGCGGGCTGTATTTACTGTTGCAGGCATAGCGCTGTTGACGCCGCTGAGCTTCGGCTTTGGCTACTGGACGAATTTAGTCGGCGGAGCTGTGGTAGCCATTGCCTTCTTAGCAAGCCGGCTAGGGCCCAATATGCTTAACCCGCGCGGGACGCAGTGGAAGCCCCGCCTGTTGCCGGTGAAGCACTCAAAAGACGTGGCGGAAATCGGTGAGGACCGTATCGTTCGATAAAGGCCTTCGCAGGGTACGGATATTCGTCAGGTTTGAGTAAACGGCAAACGCCCAACCCAGCAACAGCCATGCAAGCTTCGCGCTGACGACACTGTCTAAAAAATTTCGGGTGATGTCCGCTTTGGGATTGAAGCGACACCTCCATGTACGACTGCAGTTGGCGGCAAAGCGGACATAACGAGCGGCCCGTGTGTGCTCCTCAGCTAAGCCACGCCAACAAGCAAGGCACGGATTATGCGGTCGCCATGTCGAATGGAGATCGGAACGGAACCAGCTGCGGCAAGGCAGAGGTCAGAAGCGATACTGCATTCTCGCGATTCGATCCCGCGACGATCATCACCAATGTTGTGGACATCAATCCCTTGGGCCAGCTGTCAAGATAGTCCGGCGCGTTCGTTAGGTGCCCGACGATATGCATCACGCGCGGTGAAGCTGGTCTTTGCTCAACATCCACGAGGCCTTTCAAGCGAAGCAGGTCACCACCGAGCAACTCTTGAAGGGATGACACCGCAGTTTCGAGCCTCCCTTGGTCAATCGGCCCTGATGCAGAGAAACAGAACGCCGACGCCGTGTCGCCATGTTGATTGACGTCGTGCGCATGATGATGGTGGCTGTGAGCATGATCGTGGGTGTGGCGTTCGTCGTTCTCACCGGGCAAGCGTTCACCGACGGTTTCTGACTTCTCTTCGATCCCAAAGGTCGCGTAAGAGAAAACCGTAGACACGGTAGCGTCCTCGACACCTGCTATCACGGCAGCTGGGTTTTTGCGCGCAAGCAGTTCCTTGAGCTCCAGGAGATCGCGCCTTGAAGCGGGATCGCACGCGAGGTCACCTTTCGTAATGAGGATGACGTCTGCGACAGCGACCTGGCGCTCAGCTTCATGAAACTTCTCGATAGCGTCAGCCCCGTAGACTGCATCAACAAGTGTGACGACACGATTGAGCACAAAGTTCTTCTGCATGCTCTCGGTCGTCATAAACGTGCGCAAAACGGGGCCCGGGTCTGCCAGTCCAGTCGTCTCAATAACCAAACGTGAGAAGGTCGGCCCTAAGCCTCGGTTCGCTTCATCCAGCAAACGAAGGAGTGTCGACCTGACGTCACCAGACACGGTGCAACACAAGCAACCATTGGTGGACGCAAACGCTCGGTCTTCGACATGATTGACGAGGGCGCCGTCGATGTCCGCCTCCCCAAACTCATTCACAACGACGGCTGTGTCGCTGAACCCAGGTTGGGATATCAGACGGTTGAGGAGGGTTGTCTTTCCAGCGCCCAGAAACCCGGTGATGATGGTGACCGGAATGCGATCCATGCCTTGCGTCCTCTTTGATGCCGCTGAGCCGAGCCTGTCGCCGCGTGATGGCCTGCAGAAACAGGTTTAGTCAGCAACGTCGGCTGCTGATGGTGGGCCTGCGAACGCCCCTTTAGCGAATGCCGTAATGTCTCGATCTGTGACCTGGGATACCGGCTTATGGATCAGTGTCGCCATTACCTGTTGCAATCCCAGCGTGATAATCTTGATTTCGGTCGCCGGCCCGGCGCACCGGGGATCAACACAAGCTGTCTCGCGGACGGAAACAACCAAATGCATGCTTGCGCCCAAATGGTCTCGTACGGCGCGCTTGATACGCTGGACATGCCAAAGCATCTTCGCCGTGTCGCGGAGCGTTGTCGCGGTTATGATCAATCCACCAATGCAGCCAGCCGGCGAGCTGGCTCGTTGGTGTTCTCTACGCTCGTCCCCCGCTTCTCAAGAACGGAGCAGATTGGATCGCCAGCGCTGACTGCTACGCTGGTTAGGCCAAGAGCTCCCAGATGTTGGAGGAACTGAGAGTGTGGAACGTCCGATACATCGATCGGCTCCAATCGTGTCACTAGCTTCGTTCCGGAAGGCGTAGAGCGAATGAGAGCATCGACGCCGGGTGGAATAGAGGTTTCCGACTTCTCGAGAACGACCAACTCAGGTTCGCCTTTTTGCACGCGGTGGAAGAAGCCCGACATCAGACGCCGTGCCTCAACCGCGCCGACGCCGACGACCACGTCCAGACCAGCTTCGCGAAGCTTGACAAAACCTCCGCCATTCACGCGCGGATCAGGGTCTTGGATTGCCACAACGACACGCCGAATACCGGCGTCGATAACGGCATCTGCGCAGGGAGGCGTTTTGTCCCAATGGCAGCAAGGCTCGAGCGTCACGTAGAGTGTCGCTCCTTTCGCCGCGCCGGCTGCCTCAACCAGAGCTTTGCGTTCCGCATGTGGCCGACCACCGGTTCCAGTGGCAGCCTCAGCGACAACGGCGCCCTTCTTGACAATCACGCAGCCCACTGGAGGGTTCGGCCATACATGCCCGCGCATGGTGTTGGCCAAGCTCAAGGCCCGCTGCATCCAAAAGTGATCAGAGCTGTGTGGGATTTGGAGCATCGTCATAGACTTCTTTGGGATCGAAGGTCTTCACGTCTTCAACGAACATGAGCGGCTTGCCCGCATCCTCTTTCACAGGAATGGAGCGGTAAAAGCATGACCGATAACCCACGTGGCAAGACGCTCCGGATCCGGCAACGTCAACCTTGAGCCAAATGGCGTCCTGATCATCATCAACGCGTGCTTCGATCACCTTTTGCACCAGCCCAGACGTCGCGCCCTTATGCCAAAGCGATTGCCGTGCGCGGCTGAAATAGTGCGCTTCACCAGTTTCAATGGTCAATCGCAACGCATCAGCGTTCATCCAGCCCATCATTAAAACGTCGCCGGTTTTCCCATCCGTTGTGATACAGGGCAGAAGACCATCTGAGCCAAACTTTGGCGCGAAATCCGTGCTCTCTTCGACCTGCTCCACGGACTGCCGTGTCTGAAAGTCCAGTGCCATAACGTTCCTACAGTTGTTTTACGATACGTTATAACATAACGCGTCCAGTGACGTCGTGTTATCGCCAACTACGGGCTTGAAGCAATGATCGATCGTGAAAATCGCTTACCAGTGACGCTACTGACCGGTTTCCTCGGTGCAGGTAAAACCACCCTTCTCAATCGCCTGCTTCGTGACCCAAAGGCTGAGCGCATAGCCGTGATCATGAATGAGTTCGGGTCGATGGGCCTGGATCACGACTTGATCGAAGAAACAACTGAAGAAATTACACTCATGCAGTCAGGATGTCTGTGCTGCACATTTCGAGGTGACATTTCAAAGACGCTCGGATCCTTAAAATCACGACGGCAAACCGGTGAGCTGTCCTTCGACCGCGTTGTGATTGAAACCACTGGGATCGCTGAACCCGGTCCCATCCTACACACACTGGTTACTGATGATCTTGTTGCATCGACCTACGTTATGGACGGTGTTGTGACGGTGGTCGATGCCGCCGTAGGTCCGGCAACGCTCGACACGCATAGTGAAGCCGTCAACCAAATAGCCATGGCTGACCTTTTGGTTGTGACGAAGCAGGACCTGGTGACGCCAGAGGACTTTTCTGCATTCCTGGCACGTATCGACGCCATCAATGGGCGCGCCCGGCGTGTTTATGCTGATCACGGTTCGATAGTGGACGGGACCATCTTTGGAATGTCCGCATTGCGTGAAGGTGCCACCATAGATGAAACGAAGCGTTGGCTCGGGCTCCGCAATGGCGAAATCGGCTCTGTGAAAGATTCTGGCTATGACCGGTCAGGCAGCGCCGTTGGAGCCCAGTCAACTCACTTGGAAATTACAGCACAAACCCGTCACGATCATGGGATCAGTTCGGCGTCCATCGAGCTAGATGACCCGATCCCAGCCAGCGTTTTCGACTTTTGGCTGGACACGCTCATGGCGTTCAAGGGCTCTGATATATTGAGACTGAAGGGCATCATTCACATCGAGGGGACTGATCAGCCCATGGTCTTCCATGGCGTCCAGCACATTCTAGAGACGCCAGTTCCACTCAGCTCTGAGCTCGAAACGACCGGAACCAGCAGAATTGTGGTCATCGCCCGCAATGTTGAGAAGTCAGATCTCGAAGCGAGCCTCAACATGCTTCGTATGCGCCTAACTGACATTGATGGTTTTCTTGGCGATCTGATGGCCCATCAGAGCAAGATCGCGGTCTAAGACATGCTGCACCTTTTCAATTCGATGGGCCGTGAGGTTCAGCAGTTTGTCCCGCGGGATCCAGAACACACGCGCATGTATGTGTGCGGACCAACGGTTTACTCGTTCGCCCACATCGGCAATGCACGCCCTGCGGTGGTGTTTGATGTGTTAGCCCGGGTGTTGCGGAACCAATTCCCGTCCCTTTCTTATGCGCGCAACATCACAGATGTAGATGATAAGATCATTGACGCCGCATTCGCCGCATCCACGAACTGCGAAGAGATCGCTGGGCGCTTCACGGCTGCCTACCATATTGACCTTGGTGCTCTTGGTGTGGCTCTACCCGACATAGAGCCACATGCCACCGACCATATCTCTCAAATGATCGATATGATTGAGGGCTTAATTGCCGAGGACAAAGCCTACGCGGCTCACGGTCATGTTCTTTTTCACGTTCCAAGTTTCTCGGCCTACGGCGCGCTCTCCGGCGCAAACGTGGATGAGATGTTGGTGGGCGCGCGCGTGGAGGTCGCGCCTTGGAAGCGTGATCCGCGCGACTTTGTGCTTTGGAAACCGTCAAAGGGCGGAGAGCCCGGTTGGGAGAGCCCCTGGGGCTTTGGCCGGCCCGGCTGGCACATTGAATGCTCGGCGATGATCAAGGCGCATTTGGGGGATCAGATCGACATCCATGGCGGTGGCATCGATCTACGGTTTCCCCATCACGAGAATGAGATCGCGCAGGGCACCAACGCACGGTTTTGGGTCCACAATGGTCACGTCACGGTTTCCGGCGCAAAGATGTCCAAGTCTCTCGGCAATGTGCTGCTGGTACGTGACCTATTGGCGGACACACCGGGTGAGGCAATTCGTTACGCACTCTTAAGTGCGCATTATCGCCAGCCGCTGGATTGGACGCCTGACACTCCCCGAGCGGCAAAGGCAGCCCTAGACCGTCTTTATGGAGCGCTGCGCGATCAGCCGATCGGCGAAGCTTTGCAAGAGGACATGGCGCCAGTGAAGGCCGCCTTGGACAACGACTTAAACACGCCAGCTGCGTTGTCTGCGTTGCATTCGCTGGCGGGTCAAATCCACGCCTCTCCTGATCCGCAGCGACGATCTGAACTGGCAGCCGCACTGCAGAAAGCTGGCGATTTGTTGGGGCTGCTGCAACAAGACCCAATCACTTGGATGCAGGGTGGAGCGACGGATACGGCTCAGATCGAAGCGTTGGTCGCCGAGCGTGCCAAAGCGCGCGAGCGGCGCGAGTGGTCTCGTGCAGACGCGATCCGCGATGAACTCGCCGGTCTCGGAGTCGAGGTCGAAGATTCCGACGGTCAGAGCCGCTGGCGGATGCGTGCCTAAGGTCCTCCAAAGAGAGAGCGTCGAACCTTCAGCCTTCGCCACCCCAATAGCGATTCATCTGGATATCTTGCCCCGTCGCGCGGTGATGCAACTCAGCCATGTGCGAATGAAATACTCTGTTGCGCTTTTCGGTCTCTGCATGCGCCTTCAGATAATCCGGCATAGAGGCACGGATTTCTGACAAGATGGCCTGCTCATCAATTTGCGTCAAACGCCCGCTTTCGACGACAGTAACACCGTCAACGATAACACGTTCGATCGAGCTTCCGTTCTCGCTGTAGACGAGATGTTTTCGAACGTCATTGAGCGGCGTAAAAGCCAGTTCGTCCAGCCGCAGCACAATCAAGTCGGCTCGCTTTCCCGGTTCCAGTGAGCCAGTGAGGTGACCGAGCGCTGCAGACTTTGCCCCGCCAATCGTTGCGGCGGACAGGATCTCGCTGGCGTTCAGCCATTGCGTAAAGTCAGGACCCGTCGCGCTTTGGACAAGTGCCGCTACTCGCATTACATCGAAGATGCGCGCTGTGTCGTTCGAAGACACGCCGTCCGTTCCCAACGCCAAGACGACGCCAGCGTTCAGCAACCGGCGAATTGGAGCGACGCCTGCGCCCAGTTTAAGGTTTGATACGGCGTTGTGGGCAACAGAGCACCCAGCTTCACCGAGCAAT
>JAHCMG010000131.1 GCA_019192585.1 Devosiaceae bacterium MH13 | reverse complement strand
GTCATCTGGAACGACGGTCCGCGCATGACCGCCATTCTCGACCAGCTCGACGGCATGGGCCTCGCCCCCAAGGAGCGCGGCAAGGGCAAGAATGTCTGGTCCTGCATGGGCTATTTGATCGCCTGCGCGGACTCCTCCGTGATGGCGATCCACGATTGCGACATCGTCACCTACAAGCGCGCCATGCTCGACAAGCTGGTCTATCCGGTGGTCAACCCCGCCTTCCCCTACCAGATGGCGAAGGGCTTTTACCCGCGTGTCGGCAACGGCAAGCTCAACGGGCGGGTCACGCGGCTGTTGGTCAGCCCGCTTCTGATCGCGCTCAAGCGCGTCATCGGCGACCGCGACTATATCGATTACCTGCGCTCGTTCCGCTATCCGCTCTCGGGCGAGTTCGCCATCCGCACGCCGATCCTGCCGGACCTGCGTGTGCCCTCCGATTGGGGCCTGGAGATCGGCGTCTTGTCCGAAGCCTGGCGCAACCTGGCGCCCAAATCGGTGTGCCAGGTCGAGATCGCCGACAATTACGACCATAAGCACCAGAACCTGTCCGCCGACGATGCCCGCACGGGCCTCAGCCGGATGTCGATTGACATCTGCAAGGCGCTGTTCCGCAAGCTTGCCGCCGATGGCACGGTTTTCACCGGCAACACGTTCCGTACGCTCAAGGCGACCTACTACCGGTCCGCGCTTGATCTGCTGGAAGGCTATTACAACGACGCGAAGATGAACGGGCTCGTGCTCGACCGCCATGCCGAAGAGCTGTCGATCGAACTGTTCGCCGAGAACATCATCGTCGCTGGCCAAGCCTTTCTCGACAATCCCAACGAGACGCCCTTCATCCCAACGTGGAACCGGGTGCATGCCGCCGACCAAGAGATTCTGAGCCGCATGCACGCCGCCGTCGCGCAAGACCTTGAGGATTACACGGCGCGTTAGAACGGTGCGCTGGTGAAATCCCAAACCCCCTTTGCCCCCTCGCCACAGCGGCAGGGTTCTGCTAGCGGGGAAGTCCCCCCAATCGTAATGCGGTTCGCGGGCGCCACCTCCGGCGGCGCCGAGCTACCGTTCAGGATCCCTGCATGCTTTCCCTCACCACGCTGCGGCGCGAGTGGTTATCCAACCCGCGCGGCGACATCCTTGCTGGCATCGTCGTCGCGCTCGCGCTGATCCCCGAAGCCATCGGCTTTTCCATCATCGCCGGCGTCGACCCCAAGGTCGGCCTGTACGCGTCGTTCTCCATCGCCGTCATCTGCGCGTTGACCGGCGGCCGGCCGGGCATGATCTCGGCGGCCACGGCGGCCATCGCGGTGCTGGTGGTGCCACTGGTGCGCGAGCATGGCGTCGAATACCTGTTCGCCGCGACCATTCTGATGGGCGTGCTCCAGGTGATCGCCGGCTTCCTGCGGCTTGACCTGCTGATGCAATTCGTCTCGCGATCGGTCGTCACCGGCTTCGTCAACGCGCTGGCGATTTTGATCTTCATCGCCCAGATCCCTCAGCTGGTGGACGTCACCTGGCTGACCTACCCCATGGTCGCGGGCGGTCTCGCCATCATCTACCTGTTCCCCTACCTCACCAAAGTCGTGCCCTCACCGCTGGTCGCGATCGTGGTGCTAACAGCGCTGACGCTCGCCCTTGGCTGGGACGTCAACACGGTGGGCGACATGGGCGAACTGCCCGATGCGCCGCCCATGTTCGCCTTGCCGATGGTGCCGTTCACGCTCGAAACGCTGCAGATCATTTTCCCCTACTCGCTGACCATGGCGGCGGTGGGCCTTTTGGAATCGATGATGACGGCGCAGATCGTCGACGATCTCACCGATACCCCGTCCAACAAAGCCCAGGAATCCAAGGCGCAGGGCCTCGCCAACTTCGTCACCGGCTTTTTCGGCGGCATGGGCGGCTGCGCCATGATCGGCCAGTCGGTCATCAACGTGAAGTCCGGCGGCTCGACGCGCCTGTCCACCTTCGTGGCGGGCACGTTTCTGTTGTTCCTCATCGTGGTGCTCGGCCCGTTTGTCAGCCAAATCCCCATGCCATCGCTGGTCGCGGTGATGATCATGGTCTCCATCGGCACCTTCTCGTGGCGCTCGATCCGCGATCTGCGCACGCACCCCTGGCAGTCGTCGGTGGTGATGGTGGTGACGGTGGTTGTGGTTGTGTGGACCCATGACCTGGCACAAGGCGTCGCCGCGGGCGTGATCCTCTCGGGCCTGTTCTTCGCCTCCAAAGTGCGTGGCCTGTTCAAGGTGGAGTCCACCCTGTCAGCCGATGGCCGCACCCGCACCTATCTGGTGTCAGGCGAAGTGTTCTTCGCCTCGACCGAGCGGTTCGCCGACGCGTTCGACTTCAAGGAAGTGCTCGACACGGTGGTGATCGACGTCTCAAAAGCGCACTTTTGGGACATCTCGGCGGTGGGCATTCTCGATAAGACGATTTTGCGCTTCCGCCGTGAGGGCGCCCGTGTCGATGTGATCGGCCTCAATGAGCCCAGCGCCATCATGGTGCAGCGGTTTGCGCAGCACGACAAACCGGGGGCCGACGAGGCTCAGCCCGGCCATTAGGATCCCGCCATGAAACACATTCTCGCCTGCATCGACGCGTCCCCCTACGCCGCCCGCGTGTGCAACCTTGCCGCCTGGTCCGCCAAGCGCCTGGGCACCTCTGTTGAGCTGCTGCACAGCATTCAGCGCTCCAACGCGGCCGCCTCGCGCAAGGACCTGTCGGGCGCCATCGGCCTTGGGGTGAAATCATCGCTTCTCGAAGAGCTGACCCAGCTTGATGAGGCCGAAGGCAAGCTTGCCATCGAACGCGGGCGGGTGCTGCTTGCGAGCGCGAAAGAGCATCTCGAAGGCCTTGGCGTCACCGATATCTCCGTCACGCACCGCCATGGCGGGATCGTTGAAACCATCACCGAGCGCGAAGCCGACGCCGACCTGATCGTCATCGGCAAGCGCGGGGCGTCGAGCGATTTTGCCAAAGGGCATATCGGCTCGAAGGTCGAGCGCGTGGTGCGCGCCAGCCGCAAGCCTGTCGTCGTCGCCTCAAGCCGTGGCCCGGACCTCGCAACGGCCCACCCGTCGCGCATCGTGGTTGCCTATGATGGTGGGGCGGCTTCCAAGGCGGCGCTTGCGTTTGCGGCCGCTTCGCCCCTGTTCGCGGGGCTGGCCCTGCATGTGGTCAGCGTCGGTCCGGACGATGCCAAGCATCGCGCCCTGGTTGCCGAAGCGGAGGGCTTGCTCGCCGCGCAGGCGCGTGACGGCGATGTGGTGCTGGTGGATGGCGCGCCCGAAGAGGTGATCGAGACAACCATGAAGGACGAGCCCGATGGGTTCCTCGTCATGGGCGCCTATGGCCACTCGCCGCTGCGCACGCTGATTGTTGGTTCCACCACCACGGCGATGATCCGCACCGTACACGCGCCGGTGCTGCTGATGCGGCCCTAAAACTCAATCCAAAACAAAAAGAACCCCGAGCCTGCCGCCTGTCCGGACCAAGTGGACAAGGCGGCGCCTCGGGGTTCGGCTTTTCTAGCGCCCCGTCGTAGCGGGCGCCGTGACCGGAGGTCATGCGGCCTGGGCGGCGTCCTGCGCCGCAGCGTGTGCCGGGCCGGCGCGACGCGGGCCATCAATGTCGACGAACGGGCGGGCGATGAGTGCCAGGCCCAGCGCGGCCAGCGCGAACATGGCCAGGAAGCCCACAATGGTCAGGCCCAGGCCTGCCATCACGCAGGCGATCAAAACGGCGATGCCGCCAGCGATGGCCGTGCGGGTTTTGGTGAGGAACGATTTCATGTCTGTGTCTCCATAGTCTGGGCTTCGAGGTCTGCGTTGGTGTCTTGCTCCAACGCTTAGGACTATGGGGGGCCGGGCTTACGGCGGTCTGGCGGGCGGTTTACATGTCTGTAAAGTTCAGCGCGACGCGCAGACCGCTGGGTGCGTTGGCGCTTAGCGCCAGCTTGGCGCCGTGCCGCGTGGCCACCGCGCGCACCAGGGCGAGGCCGAGCCCGGTCCCTTCTGTCGTCCGCGCGCTGTCGAGCCGCACCATCGGCTTGGTGATCTCCTCGAACTGAGCCGGATCAACGCCGAGCCCATTGTCCGCGACGCCGATCCCGCCGCCGTCCACAAACAGCGTCACGTCCGGCCCGCCATGCACCAGCGCGTTTTGGATGAGATTGCCGAGCGCTTGCACCAGCATTTTGCGGTCCGCTTGGACTGTTGCGGGCGCCGTGACGGTGAGGTGCAGCTGTTTGCCCGCATCCTCGACGACGGCGCCGAAAATCTCGGAGAGTTCCGTGGCAAGCGCGCCCAGATCGACGCGATCGAAGCCGTCGGTGCCGTGCGCCGCTTCGATGCGGGCGACCCGCATGATGGTGTCGAAGATACCCGCCAGCCGCTCAGCTTCCTCGAGCGCGGCACCGCGTGCGTCGCCGTCAGGCAAGGTTTCAAGCCGCGCCCGCAGCCGGGCGAGCGGGGTGCGCAGATCATGGGCGATGGTGGCGCTGAGGTGCCGCGTTTGCGCGACGAGCCGCTCCAGTTCGCCCGCCGTCCGGTCAAGCTGGCGCGCCAGATCATCGAGATCGTCTGATGAGCGTTTAATTCCGGTGCGTGCCGTCAGATCGCCTTCGGCAAGCCGACCAAGCGCCCCGCCGATACGCCCCAGCCGCCGCTGTGCCAACAGGCCGGCCACAAGGCCAATCAGCAGGACGAAGGCCAGCACGAAGCCCGCCGTCGTCCACAACGCACCGCCGAGAACGTCGAGCGCTTCTTCGGTGTCATCAAGAGGCAGGGCGATCAGGATGCGGTCGCCATCCTCGTTCTGGGCGACGATGCTGCGCCAGGTTTCAACGCCCCGGTAGTCGTCATCAAGCTCGATGGTGCCACCGCCGCGCCGCGCGGCCCGGGCAAACGGCGCCGGCAGCCGGCCAAGCTCGTCAACGGGCCGAACCACGGCCCCCGCACTATCGAACTCAACATCGTCGGCGGCCGCTGCGACGGCGAGCGCGTCGAGCGTGGAATCGACACGCCGGATCAGCGCGTCTTCGCCAAACGACAGCGCGATGAAGATCGCCACCGCCATACCCGCGGTGAAGATGGCGGACAATAGAACCGTCAGCCGAAGCGTCGAGGATCGGTGGATCCAGCGCAGCCGTCCGACAGGCTTTGGAGCCCCAGATTTACGTGCCCCAGAATCACTTCCCAAAGACATAGCCTTCGCCTCGGCGGGTGCGCAAAAGCTCGGTCTCAAAGGGCTTGTCGATCTTCGCGCGCAGGCGGCTGATATGGGTTTCCACCACGCTTGTTGTGGGATCGAAGCTCATATCCCACACCTGTTCGAGCAGCATGGTCCGCGTCACCAGCCGCCCCGGCCGGCGCATGAAATATTCAAGCAGTTTGAACTCTTTGGCGAGCAGCTCAATCGGCTGACCTGCACGCTCGCACTGCCGCGACAGAAGGTTCAGGCTGAGGTCCGCAAAGCGCAGCTCTGTCGGCTCGCTGCCCGCTGATGTCGGGCCCTCGCGGCGGCGGCCCAGCGCGTTCACCCGCGCCGACAGTTCGGCAAAGGCGAAGGGTTTCGTCAGATAATCATCGCCGCCCGCGTCGAAGCCTTCGACGCGGGAATCGACTTCGCCCAGCGCTGTGAGAAACAGAGCCGGGGTTTGCGACTTGGACGCGCGCAACGATTTGAGCACCGCCAGCCCATCAAGGCCGGGCACCATCCGGTCGAGGATCAGGACGTCATATTCCTGGCCCATGGCCGCCAGCAGCGCGTCTTTGCCATCGGTGAAATGATCCACCACATGGCCTTCTTCGCGCAGGCCGCCGGTGACCCAGGGGCCGAGGTGTTTGTCATCTTCAAGCAGCAGAATGCGCATGGCGGGTTTGGTCTTTCTGGCGCAGGGCCGCCGAGATGGCTCCCAAAATGGTCGCGAATCCAATGCCAGCAAAGGCCGCTGCACGCAGCGACCTTTGTGTCCGGCAAGCCCTTTAGGGGCGGGGGACGCGGAGGGGTTAGTCTTTGTCGTCCGCTTCGATCTCGAGGATCTCTCCGGTTTCCGCGTTGATCTCGACTTCCATTTCCACCCCTTCGGCGGTCAGGATTTCGATCTCATAGACCGGCAGATCATCGTCCCGGTCAAGCTCCGCCTCTTGGACTTCGCCGGGCACTTCGGCGAGCGCGATCTCGATCGCCTCCACCGCGGTCAGGCTCGGAGCGGTTGCTGTCGATTGGGCCATCACAACGCCCGCCCCGGTGGCGGCAAGAAGGCTGGCGATAAGGCCGGTGGTCACAAGTGTCTTTTTCATCTGTCATCTCCTCATGGGTTGGCGAAGAGCACCGCGCCCTTCGATGAGGAGAAGCTAGGTGGCCGACTTTGCGGCCCGCTGCCGCGAACCTTACATCGGTGTAAGGGGGCAGTCGCGGATCTGTGTGGGGCGTCGCCGCCGCCCTTCTGGGCCCGCGCTGCCGGCCGTTTGCCGTCGATTAACCGGCTCAAGCGATAAGCCCCGCCGCGCGGCAGTCCTGTGCTAGCCCTCGGTGGTCAGCAGTCACGCGGGCGGCAGGACGATGATCAAGAAGCTTTTCGCCATCTTTGTCGGCACAGTAGGCGGTTTGGTTCTCACCGCTGCCAGCCTGTTCGCCTTCGATAGCGGGCTCTTGTACCGGATGGTCGCCGGCGAACCCGAGGGGCCGTTCGATTACCGCAACTATGTTCAGCCCGGTGGCGAAGTCGCGGTCTTGATTGTCGATTTGGAGGGCCACGGGGTCGAGACGGTCCCGCTTGAGGACAGTGGCGCTTTCTTTGACATCGATGCCGACGGACTTGCCGAGCACACCGCCTGGATGTCGGGCCGCGCGGCGCTCTTGGCGCATGACACCAATGGCAATGGACATATCGATGATGTCACCGAACTGTTCGGCGGCTGGTCGCAAGACGGCTACGCCGCTTTGCGCGCCGTCGACACCGACCAGAACGGACGCATCGACACCAAGGACGAAATCTTTGGGGCCTTGCTGTTATGGTGGGACCGCAATGGCGACGGCGTCTCGCAATTCGCCGAACTGCGCGCGGCTGCCAAAACGGGTTTGCAAGCGATCTCGCTAGCACCCCGGCAATGGCGCCATCCTGACGCCGATGATGAGCAGCCACAGGGGGTCGAGGTCACCTGGAGCGAGTATCCTGCCACGCGGGCGCAGAGCTTCTGGCTGGCCAACGATCAGATGCAGGCGCGCGAGCGGCCCGCTGCGCTTGGCAGCCAAAGCGACGATATCCGCCTCCTGCCCCAAGCGCTTGGCTATGGAAGCATCCCCTCGCTGACGACGGCCATGCATGGGGATGATGTGTTGCACACAATGGTTGCCAGCCTTGTCGACCGCGCCGATACGCTGACCGCCGCCGCGTTTTTGGAGCGCGCCGAAGACATCCTTTTTCAATGGACGTCCGCTTACACCGTCTCCCCCGGCGCGCGCGGCCCCTACATTGATGCCCGACACTTAACCGTGCTGGAAGCGTTTTACGGTCGACGCTACTCTCAGCCCTATGCTGGCCATTCCCCCGCGCGCAATGCCGGCGCGGCGCTAACTGGCCAATACATGGTGCTGCTTGAGAGCTTCGCGGCGCGGCTTCTGAACCAAGCGCCGAACGCGCGCGCCATGCGCAGTATGCTCCTGTTGCAAGCGGGCAAGCACGAGCGCGTCGTCTATGACCCCGCAGCTAGCCCGCTCGCGCCTTTCGGTCTGATGCACTTCGACCAGCGGCGCGACCAGTTGGCCTTTGAGATGCAGCCGGTCATCGATGCGCTGGCCGCCGTCGCTGAGGACCGCGCGATGGCCGAGGCACGCTTGCGGGACATGGCTACCTTCCTGACCTGGTTCCGGCACGACTACCGGTCGGACGAAAGGGACTTCCTGGCTGACCTTGAGGCGGCGCTGGGTGCTGCACCGCTGTCCGGTAAGGCGCGCGCGGTGATCCTCGACGTTGCTCAGGGTGCGGTGGACTGGCGGAATCCAGCATAATATAAAGACATCTTTATATCTGCATTGCATCGGCTTGCAGACGGTGTTAGGGACCGCACCCGAAGGATGGGCGCGCGTTGGACTGTGTAAGCGCGGCCTTTCCCATTCGACCCACCTCGCACCGACGCCCAAGCCCAGCGGCGCACCAAAGGACCTTCCATGACCGACTACGTCGTCAAAGACATCGCCTTGGCCGATTGGGGCCGCACCGAGCTCGACATTGCCGAAACCGAAATGCCGGGCCTGATGGCGTGCCGCACCGAATATGCCGACGCGCAGCCGCTCAAAGGCGCCCGCATCGCCGGCTCGCTGCACATGACCATCCAGACGGCGGTGCTGATCGAAACGCTGGTGGCGCTCGGCGCCGAAGTCCGTTGGGCCTCGTGCAACATCTTCTCGACGCAAGACCATGCCGCCGCTGCCATCGCGGCCGCCGGCATCCCGGTGTTCGCCACCAAGGGCGAGACGCTGGAAGAATATTGGGATTATGCGGACCGCATCCTCGACTGGGGGAATGGGGAGACCGCCAACATGATCCTCGATGATGGCGGCGACGCCACCATGCTGGTGCTTCTGGGCTCGAAGGCCGAGACCGACCCGTCGGTGCTCGATGATCCCAAGAGCGAGGAAGAAGAATATCTGTTCGCCCAGATCAAAAAGCGCCTCGCCAAGGAGCCGGGCTTCTACTCCAAGGTCAAAGCCAACATCCAGGGTGTCTCCGAAGAGACGACCACCGGCGTCATGCGGCTTTATCAGCTCCAGGAGCGTGGCGAACTTCCCTTCCCGGCGATCAACGTCAATGACTCGGTCACCAAGTCGAAATTCGACAACAAATATGGCTGCCGCGAGAGCCTCGTGGACGCCATCCGTCGCGGCACCGATGTGATGCTGGCCGGCAAGGTCGCCATCGTCGCCGGCTATGGTGATGTCGGCAAAGGCTCGGCGCAGTCGCTCGCCGGCGCTGGCGCGCGCGTCCTGGTGACGGAAGTCGATCCGATCTGCGCGCTTCAGGCGGCGATGGACGGCTTTGAAGTCGTCACCATGGAAGACGCCGCCCACCGCGCCGACGTCGTTGTCACGGCCACCGGCAACAAGGATGTCCTGACGGTCGACCATATGCGCCAGCTCAAGGACATGGCGATCGTCTGCAACATTGGCCATTTCGACAATGAGATCCAGGTCGCCGGCCTCAAGAACTTCAAATGGAAGAACGTGAAGCCGCAGGTCGATCTCATCCAGTTCCCCGATGACAAGCGCATGATCCTTCTGTCCGAAGGCCGCCTGGTGAACCTCGGCAACGCAACGGGCCACCCCTCGTTCGTGATGTCGGCCTCGTTTGCCAACCAGACCTTGGCCCAGATCGAACTGTGGACCCGCGGCGACCAGTACGAGAACAAGGTCTATGTGCTGCCCAAGCATCTCGACGAGAAGGTCGCGATGCTGCACCTCGCCAAGCTCAATGCCGAGTTGACCAAACTGTCGGACGAGCAGGCCGAGTATATTGGCGTGAAGCCGCAAGGGCCGTTCAAGGGCGAGGCGTACCGCTACTAGGCGACCCGCCTGCGCGAATAGCTGGATCCTCGGGTCAAGCCCGACGATGACGCGGTGGGGGCAAAACTGCCCCCATTCCCCTGGCCGTCATGGCCGCCCTTGAGGCGGCCATCCATCCCCGTGTGGTGGGTTGCTTGGCCGAGGATGACGGGGCGGAAACGAGCCATCGCGCGCGCCGTCAGAAGCCATAAGCGTGCCCTAAACGGCAGCCGCACCGGACAGAATCCGCCGCCAGTTTTTTGCACTGGCGGCGTTTTTGTTTCTGTTTCGTTCACTCCAAGGCGAGTCCACCACCCTGTACGGTGTCCCTGATTCGGCAGCTGTGGTGCGCGTTCCACGGCCCGCTGCCGGTGGCCGCCCGGGGCAAGGTGACACCGCCACCAGCGGGGTCAGGCAGGCCACACCAACAGTGCATCAAGCGTAGCGGGCAACGGCTGGCGGCGAGGCGCCGGCCGGTTTGGAGAGTCAACGGCGGCATGAGGCAAACGGGCGGCGCACAAGGCTCGCTTCGGCGGCGAGGGCATATCAGGCCGCGCCACCGGCTTGTCTGCTCGCTCTCCGCTTCCGCCGGCATTGCGGCGTTTGCTGCCACCGCACCTTCACCCGCCGGAGCTCAAACCACCGCCACCCCGCCGGGCATGACACCACTCGATATGATGGCCGGCTCTTTCAGCGGGTCGAGCCTGCTTGTGGCGCTCTCGATGGTGCTGGGCATTTGCGTCGTGGCGCTGATCGCGCTCGCCTTCAGCATCGCCTCCCACCGGAAAGCCAGCGCGGTCGCGCGCGCGGCGCGGCACTCGGTGACGACCTTGCGCGGCGAGCTCGATCGCGCCGAAGCACTGGTCGAAACCTCCGGCGACGGGCTCATTGAGCTCGGCGTCGACGGCGCCCGCAGCGTGGTGTTCTGCCCCAGCGACCAGAACGCCCTGCCGGACACCCCCGCCCGCTTGGCGCGCTTCGAAGACTGGGTGGAGCCCGCCGACGCTACCGTGCTGGAAGACGCCATCGCCGAGCTTCTCACGGGCGGAAAAGGCTTTTCGTGCGACGTGCGCACCCTGTCGGGCTCGCTTGCCAATGTGGAAGGGCGGCCCATCGGCGCGCGGCTCTTGTTGCGGGTTCGCGACCTGTCGAGGCTTCAGCGCGACTTTGCCGAAGCGCTGCACATGAGCGCCAGCCTCGAGCTTGAAAGCCAGCGGCTGAAGCAGCTGCTCAACGCGCTCGACTTCCCCATCTGGACTGGCGATGGCCAGGGGCTGGTCTCCTGGTCGAACGACGCTTTCAAAGCACGGCACGCCAGCGGCGCCGGCAGCGCGGAAAACGCCATCGCCACCGCGCGCTCGGTTTTGGGCACCGGGGCGCAGTGGGAGGCGATCACCGCCGGCCATGACCAGGGCAAGGCCGTGATGGTTGCCGCGCCACCGGCAGGCGGTGCGGCCTCAGCGGACGCGGGGGATGAGGGCGGCGATCAGCTCGTCCACCTCAAGCTCGCCGGCGACGCGGGCCGCGTGCTGACGGCCGGCTTTGCCCGCCCCATGGCCGCCGAAGCGAAGCTCGAAGCCGCCCTCGAGCAGATGCGCGGCACCCAGGCGCAAATCCTCAACGCCATGAGCACGGCGGTCTGCGTGTTTACCGCCGACCGCCATGTCAGCTTCTACAATGACGCGTTCGCGCAGCTGTTCGGCTTCCAGCGCCGCGTGCTCGATGAGCGGCCGCACGAATCCACGGTCCTCACCTACATCAAGTCGACCCGCCAGATGCCCGAGAGCGGCGACCATCGTGGTTGGCGCACGCCCTTTGCGGCCGCCTACACCGCCAAAGCACCGGTGACCGACGATTGGGAGTTGCACGATGGCCGCTACCTGCGCGTGATCATGGCGCCCAATGGCGATGGCGGCGCCATCTGGCTGTTTGAAAACGAGACCGAGAAGCAGGATCTGATCGGCCGCTTCGCCGCGGAATCCAAAGCCCGCAAAGCCTCGCTCGAAGCGCTGCGCGAGGGGGTGGCCGTGTTCGGCTCCGATGGCTGCCTGCAATTGGCCAACCCAGCGTTCGGCGCCCTGTGGGGGCTCGCGGCCGAGGAGATGTCCATCGGCACCCACATCAAGCAGGTCACCGCGCCGATCCGCGACCTGGCCCGCGAGCGCGCGACGGTCGATCAGATCGTCGCCATGGTAGGTTCGCTCGGCTATCACCGCCAGGAGATGCAGGCCCGCCTCGACCTCACCGATGATCGGGTGATCGATCTGGTTTCAACGCCGCTGCCCGGCGGCGCGACCATGCTGACGGTCGATGATGTGTCGGCATCGATCGCCATCGAGGACACGCTGCGCGAATCGAACGCCGCGCTTGAAGAGGCGGCCCGTATCAAGACCGCCTTCATCAAGCATGTCTCCTACGAGCTGCGCTCGCCCTTGACCCCCATTGTTGGCTTTACCGAACTGTTGTTGACGCCCGAGACGGGCCATCTCAACGAGCGTCAGAGTGAGTATCTGGGCTATGTCAAAGCCTCGACCAACACGCTCAAAGTGCTGGTGGATTCGGTGCTCGACCTTGCGACCGTCGATGCCGGCATGCTGGCCCTGTCGATCGATCGTGTGCCCCCCGACGCGCTGATCGATGAGGCGATGGCCGGGCTTGAAGAGCGCGCAAGCGATGCGCGCATGACCATTGAGCGCCGGCTCGACCCGCACGCGCCTTTTGTCACCGGCGACCGGGTGCGCATGCGCCAGGTGCTCTACAATCTGCTGTCGAACGCCATCAGCTTCTCCCGGCCGGGCAATGCCGTGCGCGTGCGCACCACGGCCCGCAACGGACAGGTGGAATTGTCGGTGATCGACCATGGTCGCGGCATGACGCCAGAGCAGATGGAAGCAGCGTTCGAGCCCTTTGAAACCGGCGCCAACCGCCAGGGCACCGGCGCCGGCTTGGGCCTCACCTTGGCCCGCGCGCTTGTCGAGCTGCACGGCGGCACCATCAAACTGTGGTCGCGCGAGGGGCTTGGGACCGTGGTCCGATGCACCTTCCCGGGCCCCAACGCGGTGGGCCGTGACGTGCGAGACGCCGCCGAGTGAGTTTGCCGCCCCGCCTTTTGCAGGGCGAGTGCGCCACCGCCCGCTTCGCGCAGGATATCGCGATGGCCGCCCGGCCTGGCTGGGTTGTGCTGCTCGAGGGCGATGTTGGCGCCGGCAAAACCACGTTCGCCCGCGCCTTCATCCGGGCCCTGGCCGGCGATGCCACCCTTGAGGTGCCCTCGCCGACTTACACGCTGGTGCAGCGCTATGACGAAACCGCGCCAGCTGTGCTGCACAGCGATCTGTACCGGCTATTATACCCCTCTGAGCTGACCGAACTGGGCCTCGATGACCCCGATGATCCGGCCATCCGGCTGATCGAGTGGCCGCAAAACGCGGGCGAGGGCGCTTTCCCCGACGCGCTGACGCTGACACTCGACATGGAAGGGCAGGACGCACGCGCCGCGCACCTGTCGGGTCCTGACGAGGCCATGGCGGAGATCGCCCACAGCCTCAGCGCCCGCGCCATGCTCGACGGTGCGGGGCACAGCTTGGCAGACCGGTTCCGCTTCCAAGGTGACGCCTCGGTCCGACGCTATGAGCGCATCGACACCGAGACCGAGACCGGCACCGGGAACCACATGCTGATGGACGCGCCGCGCCAGCCCGACGGGCCAGCCGTGCGCGATGGCAAGCCCTACAGCCAACTCGTGCACCTCGCCGAGAGCGTCCATGCCTTCATGGCGGTCAGCCAGGCGCTCACAAAGGGCGGCTTCGCGGCGCCCGCCATCCTCGCCGACCGGCGCGACGAGGGCCTGTTGCTGATCGAAGATATTGGCAGCGGCTCGGTGCTCGATGATGAGGGCGTGCCCATCCCAGAACGCTATGAGGCCGCCGCCGAATTGCTTGCATCCCTGCATGCGAAGGCTTGGCCGGACGTTCTGGACCTTGACCGAACCATAGTGGAACAAAACCGTGCGATACGTCCGGACAGTCCCGCTAGCGCCGATACGCACAGGCTACACCCCTACGACACGGACGTTTTCCTGACCGAGATTGAACTGTGCCAGCACTGGTATCTGCCGCATCGCTCGGACGGAGTTGAAACAAGCCAAGTGGTTGATATTGAAGCCTTTGTGTCGACATGGCGGGCGCTTCTGGCCCCTTTGGAAGACCAGCCGCGAACACTCACTTTGCGCGACTTCCACTCGCCCAACATCATCTGGCGCGATGACCAGAAGGGCATCGCACGCGTCGGCATCATCGATCACCAGGACGCGCTGATGGGCCCGCCCGCCTACGACGTCGCCTCCCTCGTGCAAGATGCGAGAGTGACCATCGAACCCGACTTGCAAGACAAAGTGTTGTCCGCGTACAAAGCTGCCCGCGCGGAGCAGGCGCCAGCCTTTGATGAAAGCGCATTCGACACCGCCTTTGCGCTCATGGCTTTGCAGCGCAACACCAAGATTTTGGGCATCTTCGCGCGGCTCAATGCGCGCGATGGAAAGCCTCACTATCTCAAGCACTTGCCGCGCATCGAGGCCTATTGCCGTCAGGTTCTAAAGCACGAGACCTTAGCGCCGCTGCGTCCGTTCTACGCCGACATTCTGCCGCCGGAGGCGCCATGAACCTGCCGCCGGTCATGGTGCTCGCAGCCGGGCTCGGCACGCGCATGCGCCCGCTCACCGACACCAAGCCCAAGCCCCTCATCGAGGTGGGTAGCGTGACGTTGCTTGATCGCGTGTTGGGCAGCTTCGCCACGGCCGGGGTCACCCAGGCCGTTGTGAATACACATTATTTGCCCGATCAGATCGAAGCGCATTGCG
>JAHCMG010000014.1 GCA_019192585.1 Devosiaceae bacterium MH13 | reverse complement strand
ACCGTTGAGGCCGTCGTCGAAAGAAAGCCAGACCTGGTTGTCGTGATCGACAGCCCAGACTTTTGCCACCGTGTGGCGAAGCGGGTGAGGGCTGCTGATCCGTCTATCCCCATCATGGGGTGGGTATCGCCGTCGGTTTGGGCCTGGCGGCCCGGCAGGGCGGCGGCGATGCGCAGTTTCATCGACCATTTGCTCGTGCTGCTACCCTTCGAGGTTGGCGAGCATGAGCGGCTCGGCGGCCCGCCCGCGACCTATGTCGGCCATCCGCTCGCAGCCCAATGGCGTGATATCGAAGCGCCGCACGTTCAGCCGGAACAAGCGCCGCTGCTCGTGCTTCCTGGAAGCCGCTCGGGAGAAATCAAACGCCACACAGCGCTGCTGGGCGACTGCATCGCTCGCGCACAGGCACTTCTCGCGGATCGGGGCGAGCCCATGCCACCGCTCGTTTTGCCAACCATCGCCAAGCACCGGGCGACGGTCGAGGCACTGGTCGCCGACTGGCCCAATAAGCCAGAAATCATTGTCAACACCGATACCAAAACCCGGGCCTTTGCCGCCGCGCGCGGTGCGATTGCCGCGTCTGGCACAGTCACGCTCGAGCTGGCGCTCGCCAAAGTGCCCATGGTGGTCGTCTACCGGCTCGACTGGCTGGCCAAACAATTCCGCTTTCTCATCAAGACCTGGACGATTGTCCTGCCCAACCTCATCCTCGGTCGCCCGGCTGTGCGCGAGTATGTCGATGAATACGCGCGCCCGGAGCTTATGGCGCGGGCCCTGGCAGGGCTCTTGATGGAGACGCCCGAAAGGCAGGCTCAGTTGGAGAGCTTTGACGAACTGGCCGAAGTGATGGCCGGTCCGGATGGCGAAAGCGCTGCAGACCGTGCCGCAGTGCAAGTGTGCAGGCTGCTTTCCATTCCCACTGCCTGAAACAAAAAACGCCCGCAACCGTGGGACCCGTGATGGGCTCGGCTGCGGGCGCTTCAATTTTCCCGGGCTCAAAGCTCGCGTATCGCGTGGCGTTAGCGGCGGCGCGACATCGGCACATAATCGCGCTGTTCGGGGCCCGTGTAGAGCTGGCGCGGGCGGCCGATCCGCTGCTGCGGGTCTTCAACCATCTCTTTCCACTGCGCGATCCAACCAACGGTGCGGGCGAGAGCAAACAGCACCGTGAACATGTTGGTCTGGAAGCCGAGCGCCTTCAGCGTGATGCCTGAGTAGAAATCGATGTTCGGGTAGAGCTTCTTCTCGATAAAATACTCATCGGTCAGCGCGATACGCTTCAGCTCCATGGCAACCTCGAGCAGCGGATCGTCCGTGATGCCCAGTTCGCCAAGAACCTCATGGCAGGTGGTCTGCATGATTTTGGCGCGCGGATCGTAGTTCTTATAGACCCGGTGGCCAAAGCCCATCAGGCGGAACGGATCTTCCTTGTCCTTGGCGCGCGCCACGTAGGCCGGGATGTTCTCCACCGAGCCGATTTCTGCGAGCATGTTGAGCGCCGCCTCGTTGGCGCCACCATGAGCCGGGCCCCACAGGCAGGCGATACCGGCCGCGATGCAGGCGAACGGGTTGGCGCCTGACGAGCCAGCAAGGCGAACCGTCGACGTTGATGCGTTTTGCTCATGGTCGGCATGGAGGATGAAAATACGCTCCATCGCGCGCGCCAGAACGGGGTTCACCACATACTCTTCGCACGGCACCGCAAAGCACATGTGCAGGAAGTTCGCCGCGTAATCGAGATCGTTGCGCGGATAGATGAACGGCTGGCCGATCGAGTATTTCAGCGCCATCGCAGCGATGGTCGGCATCTTCGCGATCATGCGAAGCGAGGCTACCATGCGCTGGTGTGGATCCGAGATGTCGGTTGAGTCGTGATAGAAGGCCGACAGGGCGCCCACGACACCACACATAATGGCCATCGGGTGCGCGTCGCGGCGGAAGCCGGTGAAAAAGCGCGACATCTGCTCATGGAGCATCATGTGGCGCGTCACACGCAGATCGAAGTCTGCCTTCTGCGCGGCAGTCGGCAGCTCTCCGTACAGGAGCAAGTAGCAGGTTTCGAGGAAATCGCCGTGCTCGGCGAGCTGATCGATGGGGTAGCCGCGGTGCAGCAGAACACCCTCATCGCCATCGATATAGGTGATCTCCGATTCACACGACGCCGTGGACGTGAAGCCAGGGTCGTAGGTGAACGCGCCGGTTTGCCCGTACAGTTTGGAGATATCGATGACATCCGGCCCGATGGAACCGGAGCGGACGTTCATCTCGATGTCGTGACCTTCCAGGCTGAGTGAAGCGGTATTCTCCGACATAGTGGAGTCCCCCTATTTGGTGTTGGTGCTGGCGCCTTGTTTGCCG
>JAHCMG010000130.1 GCA_019192585.1 Devosiaceae bacterium MH13 | reverse complement strand
TGAACAGCGGCAACAGGCCGGCGATGATAACGGCGACGGTCATGGCCTTGGGCCGCACGCGCAGCACTGCGCCGTCGATCAGGGCGGCGCGCAGGTCGGCGTGGGTGTGCAGGGCGCCGCGCTTTTCGCGCTCGCGCACGGCGTTGTCGAGGTAGAGCAGCATGACCACGCCGAACTCTGCCGCCACGCCGGCCAGGGCAATGAAGCCCACGCCGCTGGCGACCGACAGGTGATGGCCAAGGCCGTAGATCAACCAGAATCCGCCGATCAGGGCGAACGGCAGGGTTGCCATGATCAGCACCGCTGAACTGACGCGGCCAAACGTGAGGTACAGCAGCACAAAGATGACGCTGAGGGTCAGCGGCACGACCACTTTCAGGCGCTGGCTGGCGCGCGCCAGGTACTCGAATTGCCCTGACCAGCTCACCGAATACCCGGCGGGCAGTTGCACCTGCTCGGCGACGGCCCGTTTGGCATCGGCCACGTAGCCGCCCAGGTCGCGGTCGCGAATGTCGATGTAGATCCAGCCATTGGGGCGCGCGTTTTCAGACTTGATCATGGGCGGGCCGGCGGTGATGCTGACCTCGGCAAAGCTGCCCAGGGTGAGGGTTGGGCGTGTCCGATATTTTGTGTGTGAGGCAGTTTAGGCTGGGTTCGATCTTCAACGAGCCTGCGTGAATCGGTCTTCGTAGATTATCGCGAACTGGTTCATCGCCGTCTTCCAGTCGCGGCTCGCGCGGCTCCAGTCGGCGGTGATGTTTCGCAGGGCCAACCAGATCAGCTTCGTGGCCGCCTCGTCGCTGGGGAAGTGGCCGCGGGTCTTGATGATCTTGCGCAGCCGCGCGTGCACGCTCTCGATCGCGTTGGTCGTGTAGATCACCCGACGCACGTCCGGCGGGAACGCGAAGAACGGCACCACGCGCGTCCAGGAGCGGCGCCAGGCGGCGACCACCGTCGGGAAGCGCTGACCCCAGTCGCCGGCCTCAAAGGCGTCCAGTGCAGCCTCAGCAGCCTCGGCCGTCGGCGCGGTGTAGAGCGGCTTGATCGCCGCCGCCAGCGCCTTGCGGTCCTTCCAGCTCGCATAATCCAGGCTGTTGCGGATCAGGTGCACGATGCAGGTCTGCAGCGTGGTCGCTGGAAATACTGCCTCCAGCGCCTCGGGGAAGCCCTTCAAGCCATCGGCCACGCCGATCAGGATGTCGCCGACACCCCGGGTCTTGAGGTCATTGAACACTTTCATCCAGAACTTCGCACCCTCGGTGTTCTCGATCCACAACCCGAGGATGTCGCGGGTGCCGTCGGCCAACACGCCCAGCGCCAGATACACGGCCTTGTTGCGCACCACGCCGTCCTGGCGAATCTTCACCCGCAGCGCGTCGAAGAACACGACCGGGTACATCACCTCCAGCGGCCGCGACTGCCAGGCGATTACCTCGGCCATGACCTCGTCGGTGACCTTGCTGATGAATTCGGGCGACACCTCGACTGCGTACATCTCGGCCAGATGGCCCTGAATTTCCCGGACCGTCATGCCACGGGCATACATCGAGACGATGCGCTCGTCGAAGCCGGCAAAGCGGCGCTCGTGCTTGGGGATCAGCTGCGGCTCGAACGTCCCGGTGCGGTCGCGCGGCACGTCGATGCGCAGCGGGCCATCGTCGGTCAGCACCGTCTTGCCGCTGCGGCCATTGCGGTGGTTGCCGAGCCCGCCGTCGAGGTCGGCCAAGTGGAGGCCGAGCTCGGCCCCCAGAGCCCGCTCGATCACGGCCTTCTTGAGCTGTTGAAACACGGCCTCGACCCCCGCCGCGTCCATCGGGCCCGGGATCAGCTTCTCGAGAAAATCCTGCGGCAGATCAATGGCCGGTGTGACCACCGGCGTCTTCTTCTTGCGTGGCATACGTGCTCCTTAAGGGTGGCGTGGTATGCCTCACACACGAAATTTGTGACACCCTCGTTTGGCGAGTTGCCGGTAGTAGTTTGCCTCAGCCTCGGCGGGCGGGATATAGCCGATAGGTTCGAGCAGCCTCACGTGGTTGAACCACGCCACCCATTCCAGCGTCGCCAGTTCCAGCGCCTCCCGCGTCTTCCACGGGCCGCGCCGGTGGATCAGCTCTGCCTTGTACAAGCCGTTGATCGTCTCCGCCAGTGCGTTGTCGTAGCTGTCACCCTTGCTTCCCACGGAAGGCTCGACACCCGCTTCGGACAAGCGCTCGCTGTAGCGGATGCTGACGTACTGCGAGCCCCGATCCGAGTGGTGAATCAGGCTGTCGCGTTCCGGTTGGCGTGAGGGTGTCACAAATTTCGTGTGTGAGGCATACCACGCCACCCTTAAGGAGCACGTATGCCACGCAAGAAGAAGACGCCGGTGGTCACACCGGCCATTGATCTGCCGCAG
>JAHCMG010000129.1 GCA_019192585.1 Devosiaceae bacterium MH13 | reverse complement strand
CTGCAGCAGACCTGCTTGGTGCTTGGCAATGGGCGCGAGGCGGTGGAAGAGCTCCTGGCCAGCCAAGGGCACACGGTGACCGTTGCCAGCCAGACGGAGCGCCTCGGCACTGGGCATGCGGTGATGAGTGTCCAGAAAGCCGGTCTTTTGGCCAGCGGGCCGGTGATGGTGCTTCTGGGGGATGCACCGCTCGTCCGCCCCGAAACCATCGCAGCCGCCCTGGCAAGCGTCGCTGAAGGTGCCGACCTGTGCGTGGTCGGCTTCGAGGCGGCGGACCCAACGGGCTATGGCCGCTTGATCACCCAAGATGGCCAACTCACCGCCATTATCGAAGAGAAAGAGGCAACGCCCGAGCAGCGCGCTGTCACGCTGTGCAATTCTGGCCTGATGGCGTTCGGCCCAGGCGTTTTGGGCCCGTTGCTCGACAAGCTGACCAACGACAATGCCAAAGGCGAGTATTACCTGACCGACACCATCGGCCACGCCCATGCCGCTAGTTTGCGCGTGGCGACAAGCTTGGCCGACGAGGCGGAGCTGGCGGGCGTCAACACCCGGGCCGACCTTGCCGAGGTTGAAGCGGCGTTCCAAGCCCGCCGCCGGCACGACCTGATGCTTGAGGGCGTGACCCTTCAGGCCCCGGAGACTGTCATGCTCGCCCACGACACAGTGATCGAGCCCGATGTCACGATCGAGCCGAACGTGGTGTTCGGGCCCAATGTTACGGTGCGGTCCGGCGCCACCATACGCGCGTTTAGCCATCTCGAAGGCGCGACCGTTGAGGGTGGCGCCACGATCGGCCCTTACGCCCGTTTGCGGCCCGGTGCCCAGATCGGCGAAGGCGCAAAGGTTGGCAATTTCTGCGAAGTGAAGAACGCGTCTGTTGAGACCGGCGCCAAGATCAACCACCTGACCTATGTCGGCGACGCGCATGTGGGGGCAGGGGCCAATCTCGGCGCGGGCACGGTCACCTGCAACTATGATGGCGAAAACAAGCACCATACCGAGATCGGTGAGGGCGCGTTCATCGGCTCCAACAGTTCCCTTGTCGCCCCCGTGACCGTTGAAGCGGGCGGGTATGTTGGCTCGGGCAGCGTCATCACAAAGCGCGTGCCGTCCGGCGATCTCGCGATCGGGCGCGGCCGGCAGGTGAACCTTGCGGGCCGTGCGCCGAAACTGGGCAGCAAATCGAGGCCCTCGGATTAGCGCCACCCGCCGGCGAGAAGCGCCCGCCGCCTTAACGATACGCAACGAAAGACCTCGTGATTGGCCCCATGCCCAGCTAGGCGGTAACCCTCTGGCATAGTGTTGATGTGCGCTGCAGCGAGCACGTGGCGCGGGAACTTGGGGGCAGTGGCGAGCAATGTGTGGAATTGTCGGAATTCTCGGGACGCAGCCGGTCGCCGAAGACTTGGTAGATGCGCTGCGGCGCCTTGAATATCGCGGCTATGATTCGGCCGGCATCGCGACGCTGGAAGAGGGCAAGCTGACCCGCCGTAGGGCGGAAGGGAAGCTCAAGAACCTCGCCAAGCGCGTCGCAGACGCCCCGCTTGAAGGCGTCAGCGGCATCGGCCACACCCGCTGGGCGACTCACGGCGCCCCCAACGAGCGCAATGCCCACCCGCACGCTGCCGTCCATGGCGGCCACGGCGTGGCGGTGGTCCATAACGGCATTATCGAGAACTTCCGTGCGCTGCGCGACGCGCTGACCGCCCGTGGCGCTGTGTTCGAAACGGAAACCGACAGCGAAGTGATCGCCCACGCCGTCGCGGAGAAGCTCGCCAGCGGGCTGGACCCGCGCGCCGCGGTGAAGGCCACGGTGGCGGAGCTTGAAGGCGCGTTCGGCCTGGCCTTTCTGTTTGAAGGCGAGCCAGACCTGATGGCGGCCGCGCGCAAAGGCTCCCCGCTCGCCATCGGCCATGGTGAGCGCGACGGCGCCATGTATATCGGCTCGGACGCTTTCGCTCTGGCGCCCTTCACCACTGAGGTCACGTACCTTGAAGAAGGCGATATCGCCTTCGTGTCGCGCGCTGGCGCGGAGATCATCGACACTGACGGCGCGCCGGTCAGCCGGGAGCGGCAGATCAGTGAGGTCAGCGCGCTGATCGTCGACAAGGGCAACCATCGGCACTTCATGGCCAAAGAGATTGCCGAACAGCCCGAAGTGGTGGGCCACACGCTTGCCCGCTACATCGACATGACACGCGGCCGCCTGGCGCCGCTCGACAGCCCGACGCCGCTGGCAGACGTCAACCGGTTGACCATTTCGGCCTGCGGCACCGCCTATCTGGCGGGCCTGACCACGAAATATTGGTGCGAGCGCTTTGGGCGCATCCCGGTCGATATCGATGTCGCCTCAGAGTTCCGCTATCGCGACATCCCTTTGTCACCGGGCGGCATGAGCCTGTTCATCTCGCAATCGGGCGAGACGGCCGACACGCTGGCGAGCCTTCGCTACTGCCGGGAGGGCGAGCAATCGATCGTTTCGATCGTCAATGTGCCCGAATCCTCCATCGCCCGCGAATCTGACCTGGTCTTGCCGACCTTGGCCGGCCCGGAGGTCGCGGTTGCCTCCACCAAGGCCTTCACCTGCCAGCTGGCGGTGCTTGCGTGCCTGTCCATCGGCATTGGGCGCGCGAACGGTGCGCTCACCGAGGCGGACGAAGAACGCTTGATCGAAGCGCTGATCGAAGCACCAAGGCTGATGAGCGAAGTGATGGCGCTTGGCCCGCAGATCGAGCAGGTGTGCCGCGACGTCCTGCTGCACGCGCCCAATGCGCTGTTCCTGGGCCGTGGCACCAACTATGCGCTGGCTCTTGAGGGTGCCCTAAAGCTCAAGGAACTCAGCTACATACACGCAGAAGGCTATGCAGCGGGTGAACTCAAGCATGGCCCCATTGCGCTGATCGACGATGACATGCCGGTTGTCGTTATCGCGCCCTATGACAGCGTGTTTGAGAAGACGGTCTCCAACATGGAGGAAGTCTCGGCCCGCGGCGGCAAGATCGTGCTCATCACCGATCAAAAGGGCGCCGACGCGGTGTCGATCGACGCTGTCTCCACGCTGGTCCTGCCGGACATGCCAGACATCATCACGCCGCTCGTCTACGCGCTGCCCCTGCAGTTGATGGCCTACCACACGGCCGTTTTGCGCGGGACGGATGTCGACCAGCCGCGCAACTTGGCCAAATCGGTCACCGTCGAGTAACGCTGCGCGCACAGGCAGCGCCACTTAGTGGTGCCGACGCCAACACTTTGTGCAGGAATTTGCCCTATCAGAAGGCATGGTCTGGCTTTCGTGCAGGGCTTGCGCGGTGATAAGCCTAGGCTCCACCTTTTGAACGAACGCCGACCGCTGCCTATATTTGACCCCTATGAACGCGCCGCACGACTCCGACCACGATAAATTGCGCAACGCGCACCCGATGGCGCGCCTGCGCAACTATTTCTTCACGGGCGTGATCGTGGTCGCGCCGGTCACCATCACCGGCTACCTGATTTGGACGTTCGTCTCCTGGGTCGACCGGATCGTGAAGCCGCTGATCCCGCCGGTGTACAACCCGGACAATTATTTGCCCTTTGCCGTCCCCGGCTTCGGGGTCGTCGCGGCGGTTCTGATCATCACAATGGCTGGTTTTCTCGCGGCGAACCTGGTTGGTCGCTCGGTGGTGTCGTTCAGCGAGCGGCTTCTGGACCGCATGCCCTTGGTGCGGACCCTGTATCGCGGGCTCAAACAGATTTTTGAGACGGTGCTCAACGAACGCGCCAACAATTTCCAGGCCGTCGGGCTCATTCAGTACCCGCGGCCGGGCATCTGGGCGGTTGTGTTCCAGTCAACGCAAACCCGTGGCGAGGTTGCCTACAAACTGAGCGAAAACGAAGGCCAGGAAGAGCTGGTCAGCGTGTTCCTGCCGACCACGCCCAACCCCACGTCGGGTTTTCTTCTGTTCGTACCCAAGGCCGATCTGATCACGCTCGACATGTCGGTGGAAGACGGCGCGAAGCTGGTCATCTCCGCGGGTCTCGTCGTGCCCGATCATCAAGAAAAGCTCGCCGCACTTGCAGCGGAAGCCAAAGCCAAGCGGAAACCCGCCGATCCAGGCGAGGAGCCGCCACGCGAAGCGGCCGAGTAGCTAGCCCGACTGCATCAGCCGAACCGCGCTGTCCCGCCGGAAAAGTTGCAGCAGCAAACGCAGCGCTTTTCCCCGTTCCGACCGCAGGTGCGGGTCCTGGCTCACCATCAGCCGCGCATCATCATGGGCGACCGCGATCAGGTCACGATCCAGCGCGGCGTCAGCAACCTCGAAGTCTTTGAACCCGCTCTGCCGCGTGCCCAGAACATCGCCCGCACCGCGCAGGTCCAGATCGCGCTCGGCAAGCACGAACCCATCGTTGGTCTCGCGCATCGCTTCGAGGCGCGCTTGCGCGGTGGCACCGAGCGGCGCGGCGTACAGCAGCAGACAGGTCGAGGCTTCATCACCGCGACCGATCCGGCCGCGCAGCTGATGCAGCTGCGAGAGCCCAAAGCGTTCGGCATGCTCGATGACCATGATCGTCGCGTCGCGAACATCGACGCCGACCTCGACCACGGTTGTCGCGACAAGAAGCTGCGATGTTCCGTCCTTAAGTCCGGCCATGGCCGCATCTTTTTCCTCGCCCTTCATGCGCCCGTGCACCAGGGCGATTTTACCGGCCAAAGTGGGCCCCATCGCCCGCTGAAGCGCCTCATGGCGCTCAATGGCTGCCGTCAGATCGCTTTCATCGCTCTCTTCGACGAGGGGGCAAATCCAATAGCCCTTCGCGCCCGCTTCCAAGGCCGCGCGCAACCGATCCACCACGGCATCGAGCCGCTCCATGGGCAGTGCACGTGTGTCGATCGGCTTGCGACCGGCAGGCTTCTCGTCGAGCTTTGAGACGTCGAGATCGCCGTACCAGGCCATCACCAGCGTGCGCGGGATGGGCGTCGCCGTCATCGCGAGAAGGTCCACGGCGGCGCCTTTGTCGGACAGTTTGAGCCGTTGGCCGACGCCGAACCGGTGCTGCTCATCAATCACGGCCAGGCCCAGTGCCTTGAACCCCACGCCGTCCTGGATCAGCGCGTGGGTACCCACCACGATGTCGATGCTGCCGTCCGCAAGGCCTGCCAGCGTCTGCGTGCGCACGCTGCCCTTCTCGCGCCCGGTCAGGATGGCGACCTGAAGGCCGGCGGGCTGCGCGAAGCGCGAAAGTGTCTCAAAATGCTGCCGGGCCAGCACCTCGGTCGGTGCCATAAGCGCGCTTTGCGCGCCCGCTTCCGCCATATCGGCCATGGCCAGCAGCGCAACCAGTGTCTTGCCAGCGCCGACATCGCCTTGGATCAGCCGCACCATGCGGTTTGTGGAGCCAAGATCCGCACGGATTTCCTGGTGCGCCCTGATCTGTGCGCCGGTGAGCGAGAAGGGCAGCCCGTCCATCACCTTTTGCGCCCTGTGGCCCTCGATGGCGCGGGCCACGCCGCGACCGGTGATGGAGAAGTGGCGGATGAGCGCCAGGGCCAATTGCGCGGACAGGATCTCATCATAGGCAAGCCTGCGGCGCGCTGAGGGGTCGGGCGCCGGCGCGTTCTCTTGGCCGTGAAGGGCCGACAGAGCCTCCGCGAACGCAGGCAGACCCGCAAGCGATGGCACGGCGCGGTCGAGCCAATCTGGCAGGCTCGGCATCTCGCCAAGCGCGGCCGACATAGCCTTGCGCACCAGTTTGGGACTGAGCCCGGCCGTCAGCGGATAAATCCGCTCGAAGCGCGGGATCGTGTGAGCGCTAGCCAGCGGCACCGCATAGTCGGGGTGAACCATCTGTCGTTGGCCGTTCCACAGCTCAATCTTGCCCGAAACAACGACCTTTTCGCCCTCGCGCGCGACCGCGCCGAGCCAGTCGGGCCGGGCGTTAAAGTAGACGATCTGCAGCTCGCCGGTATCGTCCTCGGCGGTGATCCGGATCGGCCGGCCGTGGCGCGCGCCTTCAAGCCCGCGCACATCGATAATGCGCACGGCGATCGTGGCGATCATGCCCTCATGGGTGTCGCTGATCGTCCGCCGCGCCGAACGGTCGACGATGGCCGAGGGCAGGTGCAGCAACAGATCGATGAGTGTGGCAGGCGGGTTGGCACCCGCCGGCAAGACCAGCTTGGTCAGCAAGCCCTCGGCCTTTGGGCCGACGCCTGAAAGGGCTGAAACGGGCCGGAACAGGGGCTGCAACCGTTCATCGCGCATGCGCTCCCATAGGCCCAAACGGCAATCGGTCCAAGCGCGAAGCGGTTCGCAGTGCGCTCAAACCTGCGGCCATTGGTTTGGATGACAGGCAGCCGAAAGCGCTATAGAACGCCGCCACTGGGAACAACGCCGAGCCGAGATGAGGCCTCTGCGTTACACACGTGCGTCCAACACGCTGCGGAGCAAGCGATGAACGAACAAGCAGGCCGTTCGGTCACAGGCATGGGCCGCAGTTCTGAAGGGCTCGACGCCCGCCGGAAGCGCATGCTGTTTCGCGCCTGGCATCGCGGCACCAAGGAACTTGATATTCTGCTCGGCAGCTTTGCTGATGCGCACCTCGCCACCATGGATGACCGGGAACTCGATGCCTTTGAGCGGCTGATGGAAGTGCCCGAACCTGACCTCTACAATTGGATCGCGGGCCGGGCGCCCATGCCGGACAATTACCAGGGCCCGCTGATGGCCAAGATCATCGCGTTCCATGCCGAAGGCGGCGCGGTTTTCACCGGCTGATACGATGTCCGATCTGTTTACCTTGCCGGAGCTGCCGCTCGATGAGGCCGTCAAGCACACGCTTGCCGGTGTGCCCGATGGCTTGCTGCCGCTCGTTTTAGCCAAGCTCGCGCACGCGTCTGCGGCGCCGGTGATCTTCATCGCGTCCGACGGCCCGCGCGCCCGGACACTCGAAGAAACCCTGCCGTTCTTCGATCCTACCGTCGACGTTCTGAACCTGCCACCATGGGACTGCTTGCCCTATGACCGCGTCTCGCCCTCGGCCCATGTGGTGGCGCGCCGGCTCGCCACTTTGGCCGCGCTCGATGGATGGCGCAGCGCGAGCCCCTCAAAGCCTCGCGTTCTGATCACGACCGTCAATGCGGCGGTTCAGAAGCTCCCTCCGCCGGAAGCCATCGCGCTGCAAGCGCTGAGCTTGGGCCCGGGCCAAACCCGGCCGATGGATAGCGTCGTCGCCTACCTTGAGGCCAATGGCTATGACCGCACGGCGACCGTGCGCGAACCTGGGGAGTACGCCGTGCGCGGCGGGATTGTTGATCTGTTCCCCCCGGGTGCGTT
>JAHCMG010000128.1 GCA_019192585.1 Devosiaceae bacterium MH13 | reverse complement strand
GCGCGCGACCAGCCGGCGCATGACGCCGAACTGAAGGCTGAACACTTTTTCAAAGAACAGCTCAGTTGGCTTGCCGCCCTGGATCAATTCGCGCTGGATGTAGCGCGACTTCGCGTCGGCCATCTCGTCCATGGTCGAGCGGATGAAAGAACCGCGCATCACTTCGCGGATGGCGGTGCGGGCCTCATCGGGGCTCATTGTCTCGATGGGCTGTTTGATCGCCTGGCGCAGGGCTTCGCCGGGGCCGTCCTCTTCAAACATGCACGCAAGGTGATCGATGGCGGCGTATCGCAAGCCTTCCTTGCTGCCGAAATGGTAGTTGATGGCCGCCAGGTTGACGTCCGCCTCGGTGATGAGGTCGCGAATCGTCGTGTTCTCGAAACCCTTCTGGCCAAACAGTTTGATCGCCGCGTCCAGCAGCGCCCGCTTGGTTAGGTCCGCGCGTTTCTCGTTTGGGTCTTGGTCGGTAATCGCCATGGTTCGGCGTGAATAGGCCCTCTGGCCGCGTTTGAGAAGATCGCAGGAAGACGGAGGGCCTTGCGCGACACAAATGAAGATTGCAAATTATTCATACAAATGTTTGAAAATTATGTATGAGTAAAGCGGCTTGTTCTACAGAGCGCTCTCACAAGGGGCTTGAAGACGCACGACACCGGGTGTTTTCGGCCGTTCAACGGCGTGAGCTTGAAGGGGCCTAGGGTGGGGTCAGGTCTGTGGAATGAGCACGCCGCCTATAATTTGTGCGGTTTCATCGCAAAGAATTCGGTTCAGCTTTGATCCGTCCCGAAATCGATGCGTATCGCAAACAAATGTTTGAATCGTGGAGTTGCGGGCATGGCCTTTATCTGGCGCGCGGTCAAAGAAGTTTTCTGGCTCGGTATCGCTGTGGCGATCGTGGCCGGCGGGTGGTTCGGGTTTCAGTACCTGGCTGCCAATCGAACCATCGTTGAGGCGGCACCGATCGAAGAGACGGTACCCACCGTCGATGTGGCAGTGGCGACCGCCCTTGAAGGGGGCATTCCTATCCGGGCGGATGGCTTTATCGCCGCTGCGCAGCTTTTGGACATGGCGGCCGAGACCGGTGGCCGGATTGTTGAACTGCACCCAGCCATCGATGCGCGGGGTCCTTTCGCTGAGGGCGATGTTCTGTTCCGCCTTGATGATCGCAACGCCCGTGCGAGCGTGGCGCAGATCGAGGCCAACATTGAAAGCACCCGCGCACAGCTTGATCTGACCCGCACCCAGCTCGAGCGCGCCGAGGCGCTGCGCCAACGCGGCGTGATCGCCCAGGATCAGCTCGACCAGACGGTGGCCCGCGAGCAGGAGCTCTCAGCTCTGCTGACGAGCCAACAGGCCAACCTCCTGTCGGCCCAGGTTGCGCTCGACAGCACCATTGTCCGCGCCCCGTTCGATGGTCGCGTTCTGGCGAAGAACGCAGAGCTTGGCGCTGTCATCGCCCAGGGCACGCCGGTCGCCCAGATCTATTCATCCGACCAGCTCGAGGTGACGGTCGACATTCGTGAGGCCGAAGCTGCGCTGCTGACCGACCTGTTCGGCACGCCGGAAGCGTCGGCCCATGTCGAGACGTCGTTCGCAGGCGAGCGCTACCGCTGGGATGCGAGCATTGCCCGCGTCGAGCGTCAAATCGATTCTGAAACGCGCACCATCCGGCTGTCGCTTGCCCTTGACGATCCCGACGCAGGTCGCCCGGTAAGTGCTGAAGGCGACGCCAACGAGATCCCGGCGCTGATCAACGCGTTCGTGTCCGTTGAGATCATGGCTGACGCACCGGTAGATGCTGTGGTCGTTCCGGTGACGGCGGTTCGCGACAATCGCGAGGTCTGGCTCTACGGCGAAGGGCAGCTCGAGATCGTGCCGATCCGCGTTCTGCAGCGCAGCTCTGGCCTGGCCTATGTGGTGGGCGCGGGCGTCGACACCGAAAGCCAGCTTATCGTCAGCCCGCTCTCGTCGGTCTCTGACGGCATGATCCTTGAAGCGTCTCAACCGGCGCGCCCATCAGCCCTCGAGGAAAGTTGATATGAACGGCGCGCTCAAATGGATGGCCGAGCACCCGGTTGCGGGCAACATGGTCATGATCATCGTGCTGATTGCTGGAATCGCATCAGCCCTGTCGATCCGGCAGACGACCTTCCCGGAGTTCGATCTCGATACCGTCTCGATTGAGGTCAACTATCAGGGTGCGTCACCGCGCGAGGTGTCGCAGTCGATCGTCCGGCCGATTGAAGATCAGCTCGCCAGCATCGATGGCATTGATGAGATCAACGCCACTGCGAGCGAAGGCCGCGCGTCGGTGACGGTGAGCTTCTTGGGCGGCGAAGACGTCATCGAGAAGCTTGATGAGATCAAAACCGAAGTCGACCGCATCTCGGTGTTCCCCGAAGATGCGGAAGAGCCGACGGTTACGCGCTCGTCCAACAACACGCGGGTGTTGGAGATCGCCGTGCACGGCTCCGCGAGCCAGACAGCGCTCGTCGAGGCCGCTGAGCGGCTGAAGGACGAGCTGACGCTGCTTGACGCCGTTTCCTTCGTCGAAACCCAGAACATTCCCGACCGGGAGATCGCGATCACGTTCGATCGCGATACGCTCGCCGCCTACCAGCTGAGCCTTGATGATGTGGCCCGCGTTGTGGGTGCAAACTCGCTTGAACTGCCCGGCGGCGATGTCGACTCGCAAAGCGTGTCGGTGCCGATCCGCACGATTGGTCGGAACTTCACCGGCGATGAGTTTGGCGACATCGTCATCCGCACCGGCGAGAACGGCGCGCAGGTGCTGCTGAGCGATATCGCGACGATCACCGACGGGTTCGAAGACAACGATCTTCAACAGCGGTTTGCGGGCGATCGGTCGGTCACCGTCAACGTGTTTCGCGTTGGTGACGAGCAGGTGCTTGATGTGGCGGCCGCTGCGCGCGGCTACATTGAGGGCGAGTTCCGTGGCTCTCTGCCCGCCGGGGTCTCGGTGACGATCTGGCAAGATGAGAGCATCGTGCTGCAGTCGCGGCTCGATCTTCTGATCAAGAACGCCTTCACCGGTCTGTTCCTGGTGGTCATCTGCCTTGCCTTGTTCCTCGATGTGCGGCTGGCGTTCTGGTGCGCGATGAACATCGGCATCGCGTTCGCGGGCACGTTTGTGATCATGAGCATCCTCGATGTCTCGGTGAACATGATCTCGCTGTTTGGGTTCATCCTCGCGATCGGCATTGTCGTCGACAATGCGATCGTGATCTCAGAGAACATCTTCAAAAATGGCGAGAAGGGTGAGGCGCCCAAGAACGCCGCGGTGATTGGGGTTCAGCGCGTGGCCGTGCCGGTGATCTTCTCGGCCCTGACGACCATTGTCGCCTTTACGCCGTTGATGCAGATGCCAGCGCCGCTAGGCAGCTTCCTGGTCGACATCCCGATTATCGTGATGATCGTTCTGACGCTGTCGCTCCTCCAATCGCTGTTTGTGCTTCCCAACAACCTCTCAGGCATGCGTGTCGATGCCGGCTATCGCGCGCCGCTGGCGTTCCGGCCCCTTGGCTGGATCCGCAACATGCTCGACGCGATGTTGCAATGGTTCATCGAGAAGCCGCTGAACGCCGTTTTGGGCTTCGTCACACGGCGCTTCATCGTGCCCATCGCCGGCGTCGTCGCCGCGATGATCATGACCGTTGGTCTCGTCGCCCATGGCTATGTGAAGTTCGAGTTCTTCCCTTCGATTGACGGCGAATATGTCATCGCGAACCTCGATCTGGTGGATGGCACCAGCCTTGAGCGGACCGAAGATGTGGCCGACACCATCCGCCTCGCCGCCGAGCGCGCTGCGCTTGCGTTGGCGGAGCGCGAGGGCATGAGCGAGCCGATCATCGTCGGCGTGAACACCGTTGTCGGCAGAAGCGCCGCCGGTGGCGGCCCCTTCGGTGGCGCGCCCTCGAACAACTCGTCGCTGGCAAACATCACGGTGCAGATCCTACCGCCAGAAGATCGCAGCTGGCCGACCTCAACCTTTGAAAGCGCCTGGATTGCCGAGATCGGCTCTGTGGCCGGCCTGTCATCGCTGACCGTGTCCTCCTCTTTGGTGGACGCCGGCAGCGCAGTGGCGTTGGAACTGTCGGTGCCTGATGGCCTTGATGTTGCGCCCGTGGTTGATGATGTACGCGCCCAGCTGCGCGCCATCCCAGGCGTCTTCGGTATCGAAGATGATGCGTCCGCCGGGCGGCCTGAGTTCATCTTGGCCCTTCGCGACGAGGCGCGTCTGTATGGTGTGACCCTCAACGACCTTGCGACGCAGATCCGGGCTGGCTTTTTCGGCGTCGAGGCAACCCGCGTCCAGCGGGGCAGCGATGATGTGCAGGTGTCGGTGCGCTATGCGCAGGATGACCGGCAGGGCCTGGTCGACATTCTCGATACTGACATTCGCACGCCATCGGGTGAGTTGATCCCGCTCTCGGTCGTGGCCGAGCTTGATGAAGGCCTTGCCGCAACCGAGGTCATCCGCCGGAACGGACGGACCATCACGACGATCACTGCAGATGTCGATGTGTCGGTGATCACTGCGCAAGAGGCCAATGGCATCATCCGCTCGGAGCTTCTTCCGGTGCTGGCCGAGCGCTATCCCGGCCTGATCGTCGAGTTTGGCGGCGAGCAGCGGACCCAAGGCGAGGCGCAGGCCGCGCTGGGGCAAGCGACGATCCTGGCCCTGTTGGTGATCTTCGCCCTTCTGGCGCTGATCTTCCGCTCCTACATCCAGCCGATCGTGGTGATGATCGCGATCCCGCTCGGCCTGATCGGCGCGATCCTGGGCCACTATATTGTCGGCGTTTCGCTGGGCCTGCTGTCGATCTTCGGGATCATCGGGCTCGCTGGCGTGGTCATCAACAACTCGCTTGTGATGATCGACCTGTACAATGAGTATCTCGAGAAGGGCATGGACACCCGCGCCGCGGTGATCAAAGGCACGAAGGACCGTTTCCGGCCCATTCTGCTGACCTCGATCACCACCTTTTTGGGCATTTACCCGCTCATCATGGAGACCAGTCTTCAGGCGCAGTTCCTGATCCCGCTCGCCGTTTCGGTTGGGTTCGGCGTCCTGTTTGGCACGGTCATCATCGTTCTGGCGGTGCCGGCCTTCTTTGTGGCGCAGTCGCGGCTGTTCTTCACTTTCAAGAAGCCAGAGGCGCCCGCCCAGAAGGTGGAAGAGCCCAAAGCGCGGCAGGCTCCGACTGCGGCGGCCAACGATGATGAAGGCCTCGACGTCGGCCTCGCGACAGCCGCTGAGTAACAAAGGCGAGCCCTTTATGGGGCGCGCTTTACCAGACGCCTTGCCTTTTTGCGTTTTCGTGGGCGTAACCTGCCGACCACGAAGCGCAAACAAAGCAGGCTGACGGCCCCATGACCAGTAAAGCATTTGAGCAAGTTGGCAGCCGCCTTGTCGCGCGCCATCGCGGCGAAACGGTGTGGGTTGAAGCGTGCGGCCCGAGCGCGGTGCGGGTGCGGGCGACGCGCAATGCCGCCATCGACCCAGACCGCTCCGGGGCCCTGTTGGCGACGGAGCCTGCAGCCGATGGGCAAGTCACCCTGTCAGAGAATGCTGCCAGCCTGATAGTTGGCAGTCTCCGCGCCGAAGTGCGCCTGGCGCCACGCGGCATGGGCCCTGCCTTAGAGCTCGCGTTTTTCCGCGCGGACAGCGGAACCGTGCTGCTCGAAGAAGAGCCACCGCACATATTGTGGCCCGGCAGCCGGCATTTCGAGGCTGAGGGTGGTGACCTATGGTCGATCAAAGCGCGATTCAAAGCGCAGGAGGGCGAGCGCTTTTACGGCATGGGCCAGCACCAGCATGGCCGGTTCGACCTCAAAGGCTGCGTTCTCGATCTGCACCAGAAGAACACCGAGATCTCGATCCCGTTTCTGCTGTCATCGCGCGGCTACGGGCTTCTATGGAACAACCCCGGCATCGGACGGGTGGAGCTCGCCAACAACCGGACCGTGTGGGCGCTCGATGCCAGCAAGCAGCTCGACTACGTGGTGTTCGCTGGCGACGGGCCTGCCGATCTGCTGGAGGCCTATACCGAGGTCACCGGGCGGCCGCCGCTCTTGCCGGACTGGGTGCTCGGCTATTGGCAGTGCAAGCTACGCTACAAAACCCAGGATGAGGTGCTCGCGGTCGCCGAGACGCATCTTGAGCGCGGCCATCCGATGGCCTGCATGGTCGTCGACTTCTTCCACTGGACCAAGATGGGCGAGTGGACGTTTCGCAGCGATGAGTTTCCAGACCCATCCGGTATGGTCGCCACCCTAAAGGCGCAGGGCATCGAGCCGATGGTCTCGGTCTGGCCATCGGTCAACGCCAATGCCGAGACCTATGAGACCTTCACCCGCCAAGGCTGGTTGGTCGCCAGTCGTCGCGGCGCGATGGATGGCTCGATTTTCTATGATCGCGAGCCCGACGGCATGAACCCGTTGCGGTTTTACGACGCGACCCATCCAGAGGCGCGGGCCTTCCATTGGGACCGCGTCAAACAGGGCTATGTCGACCATGGCTTCCACGCATTCTGGCTCGATGCCAACGAGCCGGAAATGTACCCGATGCACCCCGACAATCTGCGGTTCCATCTGGGCGATGGACGCGATGTGGCGAACATCTACCCGTTCCTCCATCAGCTTGGGTACGCGGAAGGCTTCGCGGAGGCCGGCATTGCTGATGGCGTGCTGCTTTCCCGCTCCGCCTGGGCGGGTTCGCAGCGCTTTCCGCTGGTCCTGTGGTCGGGGGACGTGCAATCGACCTTCTCCGATCTGCGCCGCCAACTGACGGCCGGGCTCAACATGGCGGCCTCCGGTATCAGTTGGTGGACCACCGATATTGGCGGGTTTAAGGGCGGTGACGTCAACGATCCCGCCTTCCACGAACTGCTGGTGCGCTGGTTCCAATGGGGTGCCCTGTGCCCGGTTTTCCGGCTGCACGGTTTCCGGCAAGACGCCTCGCGCGACGCGCGGTTTGGCAAACTGTTCTCCTTCGGCGGTGCGGACAACGAGGTGTGGAGTTTCGGCCAGGAGGTCGAAGACGTGTTGGGCGCATATATGGCGTTGCGCGAGCGGCTCCGTCCCTATCTCAAGCGACTGATGGATGAGGCGCATACCCGCGGCCTTCCGCCGATGCGGCCGCTGTTCATGGACTTCCCCGAGGATCCGGCAAGCTGGGACGTGCACGACGCCTACATGTTCGGGGGCGACCTTCTGGTCGCGCCGGTGCTCGATGCTGGCGCGTCTGAGAGGCAGGTCTATCTGCCGCCGGGCGCGACCTGGACCTGCGCCTGGACCGGGGAGGTTTTCGCCGGCGGCGGCTCGATGTCAGCCGCGACGCCCTTGGCGCGTATTCCGGTCTATATCCGCGATGGGGCCGCGTTTTCGGGCGTTTTCGTCAGTTAGCGGCGCCGCGGCTACGGGAAATCCGCTAAAATGACTGTCCGATCTGCTTGATAGCTGATAGTGTCAGAAATATATGACACATACGGGTCCGGCACCTGCGTGCCAGCGGCCCAAAGATCAGCATAGCGGGGACCCATCATGCGGGCGGTTTTCCCATTCTCTGCCATTGTCGGCCAGGAGGCCATGAAGCAGGCGATCCTCATCGCCGCGGTCGATCCGACGATCGGCGGTGTGCTGGTGTTTGGCGACCGAGGCACGGGCAAAAGCACGGCCGTGCGGGCGCTGGCGCAGCTTCTGCCGCGCATGAAGGTGGTTGCCGGGTCGCCGTACAATCTCGACCCTGAGAAGGTCGCCAGCGACGAGCCCGTGAAAACGCGCAGCGTCCCGGTGCCGGTCGTTGATCTGCCGCTGGGCGCTACCGAAGATCGGGTTGTTGGCGCCCTCGACATTGAGAAAGCGCTGACCCAAGGCGAGCGATCCTTCCAGCCGGGCCTCCTCGCGCAGGCCAATCGCGGCTTTCTGTACATCGATGAGATC
>JAHCMG010000127.1 GCA_019192585.1 Devosiaceae bacterium MH13 | reverse complement strand
CCCTGTGCCTCATCAACGGTCATGTGGCCAACGGCCGCGTCGGCAGCTGCCACCAGATCGAGCGCTCGGAGCTTCATGCGACCTCAATGAAAAAGACCCGCTCGCGGCGGGTCCTGATTGGCTGAACTTTACTGGGTAACGGCCAGTGCGGTCGGCTCGAAGACACCGAAAAACCAAACAACGGCTACGAGGCCCAAACAGGCTGCGACCGTCCATCGTGCGGCGGCCCAGCAGGCCACGCGATCACTCGAATTCATACTGCCCCCAAAACGCTGGTGAAGCCACGTGGAATGTGGCTGGGGGCGCTTAACGAAACGTTTACCACGCTGCAAGCCAACTTTTTGCATAGCAGCACACGGATTTGTGCGCAGCAAAAGGGTGACGCAGCGTAAGGCAGCGTCGCTGTGGGAAAAGCTTGCTACTGAAGGTTGAGCGCGCGGCCGGAGACGAAGCCAACGGCGCCAGCAGCTTCAACTTCGCACACCCGCTCATCAAGCAAGTCGCGCTGCGCACGCGAGCCGCCAAACATCCAGCGTTCGAACGGAAACTCGGGGCGGCACCAACGCAAGCGAATATCTTGGGTGCCGGCAGCGACCACGCCGACCTGTGCTGCGCCCGCATCCGGGCCCGCCAGAAGCGGCGTTTCACCGCGCACCGTATATTCGAGATCGTAGGGATTGTCGGTCTGCGCATCAGCGCTCGTGGTGGACGCAGCAACAATCGCGGCAGCGACCGCGAAGAAGGCCATGTGAGCGACGATAAAAAGAGCGATGCGTTTCAACATGACGTCATGCGTACCTGACAGTGATCCCCGAAGCTGTGCGGCGCGTCACATAACACGGGTTTGGGTTTCCGAAAGCTTTATCGCGAGCCAATTTCCGGCCTGCCGTAAAGTCAGTCGGCCATGTTGCGATGCCGCAACATGACGCCAAACGGAACCTGCAAAACGGGCTTCTTCACGCTTGGGCTGCGATGCCCTAAACAGGCTAGCATGACACAGTGGGACATCTCCGACCGACCGAATCTCTTCCCCTGGCCGCCCGTGCTGTTGGGCATTGCCGTCCTTGTGGGCCTAAGCTTGCGGGAACTCTACCCGGTGCCGATTGCGTCGAGCACCGTAAGCCAGGGCTTGGGCGTTGTGATGATCGCCGGCGCCCTTGCGCTTGATGTTTGGGCGTCGCTGACCTTTCGGAAGGCCAAGACCACAATCCTGCCCCATCGCGGGTCGGACGCGCTGGTCACTGGCGGGCCCTTCGCCTTCTCGCGGAACCCGATCTATCTGGGCAATCTTCTGATCCTGGGCGGTTTGGGTCTGCTGCTCGGATCGGTCTGGCACATCGCTCTGATCGCGCCGCTTGGCATCGCCATCAACAGGCTGGCCATCGCCCGCGAGGAAGCGCACCTGTCCGCCCGTTTCCCCGACGCATGGCAGGCTTATAGCAGCAAAGTGCGGCGCTGGGTTTAAGCGGCGGGCTCAGATACCGAACCAAAGGGCTGCGAGCCCCAGGAAGGCGAAGAAGCCCACCACATCCGTCACCGTGGTGACGAACACGCTCGATGCAATGGCGGGATCGACCTTGAAATAGTCGAGCGCCAGCGGGATCAAAATGCCCGCGAGAGCCGCCGCGAGCATGTTGACGATCATCGCAATGCCGATCACCAACCCCAGCCCGGCACTGCCGAACCAAACCAGCGCCACCAGCGCCATGATGAGGGCGAACGCAAAGCCGTTGATCAGCCCCACATAGGTCTCGCGCAGAACAACGCGGCTGACATTGTAGGGGTCAAGATCATGGGTCGCGATCGCGCGCACCGCGACCGTCATGGTCTGCGTGCCCGCATTGCCGCCCATGGACGCGACGATCGGCATCAGAATCGCCAGCGCCACCATTTCTTCCAAGGTCGCATCGAACAGGCCGATGACGAGAGAAGCGAGGATGGCGGTGGCGAGGTTCACACACAGCCAAGGCAGCCGGGACCGCGCAATGGCGCGCACCGAATCGGAGACTTCCTCATCGCCGACACCAGCAAGCGCGCGGATGTCTTCTTCGGCCTCCTCCTGGACGACGTCGACAATGTCGTCATGGCTGAGGATGCCGACGAGCCGGCCGCCTTTGTCGATGACGGCGGCAGACGTCAGATCGTACTTTTGAAAAATGTACGCGGCCTCTTCCTGATCGGTCTCAGCCTCAATCTCTTGGACGTTCTCCATAATGTCGGAGATCACCACCGGCCGCTTGGCGCGCAGCATCCGGTTGAGGCGCACATAGCCTAAAAGCCGGTAGCCAGGATCGACGACAAACAGGTCGTGGAACTCGTCGGGCAGATCATCGGCTTCGCGCATATAGTCGATCGCCCGGCCAACCGTCCAAAAGGGCGGCACCGCGATGAAGTTCGACTGCATCCGCCGGCCAGCGGATTCTTCGGGGTAATCGAGCGCGCGTTGCAGCGCGAGGCGATCGAGCGTCGGCACCGTGCGCAGGATCTCGGCCTGCGCGGGCTCGCTGAGGTCTTCGAGGATGTAGACGGCATCATCCGATTCGAGCGCGGCGAAGCCAGCGGCAACAAGCGGCAGCGGCAGGTCCGCCAGCACATCGATCCGCATCTGCTCGTCGAGCTCGGTCAGGGCGGCGAAATCAAACGCCTCGCCCATCTGCTCGATCAGTTTCGGGCGCTCGGGCTCGTCGAGCACCGCCAAGAGTTCGGCGAGTTCCGCAACATAGAGCTGATCGGCAAGGGCCTTGAGCGTGTCTTTGTTACCCTCCTCAAGGGCAGCGCGCACGGCATCTACAAACTCACGCTGGAAATGGTTCTGCTGGGTGCGGATCTCATCGAGATCGCCCACGCCACCTGGCGCAACGCCGTCAATGGGCTCTGGGGTGCTGGGCTGGGGCGAGGCCATAGCGTGATCCTGCTGGGGTATGGTGCGGCTTGGCTGTGTGGCTTGGCCTTACGGACGAAACCAACCGATAGGCATGTATCGCACGCAATCGCCACCGGCACAGGAGCGTGTGATAGCGTAGTGCTTACCGCTTGCGTCTTAACGAACCGCGGCGCTAAAACGCAGAACCCAAATTTAGAGCATCCTTATGGCCAACCCTGCGCCCCTTCTGTCTTTTCCGCCTCGCCGGTTCTCGCAGGCCGCGTGGGATGACGTGGCCCAGAAGCTCTCCGCGCATTTTGGCAATCGGTACCAGACTGGTGAAGCGCTGCGGCGCCAGCACGGCCACACGACTACATGGCTCGAAAACCAACCGCCCGACGCGGTCGTTTTCGCAACCTCCACCGAGGATGTCGTCTTCACCGTGAATGTCTGCCGGGAGAACCGCGTTCCCATCGTGCCCTTTGGCACGGGCACGTCGCTCGAAGGGCACGTCAACGCGCCCGAGGGCGGTGTCTGCATTGATCTTTCGCGCAAGGCGGCGATCAAGGCGATCAATGTTGATGATCTTGACTGCGTTGTGGAGCCGGGTGTCACCCGCAAACAGCTCAACGATCATTTGCGCGATGTTGGGCTATTCTTCCCGCTTGATCCCGGAGCCGATGCGAGCCTTGGCGGCATGGCAGCGACCCGCGCGTCGGGCACCAATGCCGTGCGCTACGGGACCATGAAGGATGTGGTGCTGGCGCTTGAGGCGGTCATGCCCGACGGGTCAGTGATCCGCACCGGCACACGGGCGCGCAAAAGCTCCGCTGGCTACGACTTGACGCGCCTCCTCATCGGCTCCGAAGGCACGCTGGGCATTATCACGGAGCTGACCCTCAAGCTGTTCGGCGTGCCCGAAGCGGTGCGCGGCGTCGCGGCGACCTTCCCGACGCTGGAAGCGGCCTCAAACGCCGTCATCTCGACCATCCACTACGGGCTTCCGGCAGCGCGCATTGAACTGCTCGATCCGCTGACCGTGCGCGCGGTGAACGCTTACTCGGACACATCGTTCGCCGAAGCGCCGCTTCTCTTGGCTGAGTTCCACGGCAGCGAGACAGCTGTTGAGGAGCAAGCGTCCATCTTCGCCGCGTTGGTCGATGATGCCGGCGGGGAAGCCACCGATACCGCCACAACGCCCGAAGAACGCACCAAGCTGTGGCAGGCCCGTCACGATGCCTATTGGGCTGGTTTGCAGTTGCGGCCCGGTGCACGAGGCATCTCGACCGACACCTGTGTGCCGATCTCGCGTCTCGCGGAGTCTGTGTTGCAAGCGCAGGCTGAAGCAGAACGCCTTGGCTTTATTGCCCCGATTGTTGGCCATGTGGGCGATGGAAACTTCCATGTGCTGCTGCTGGTTGATCCCGAAAGCAGCGAAGAGGTCGACAAGGCGGAGACCTATCTTAGCTGGCTTAACTCTATGGCGATTGCGGCCGGCGGCACCTGCACGGGCGAGCACGGCATTGGCCAGGGCAAGCAGCGCTACCTACGCCAGGAACTGGGCGACGCGGTTGATGTGATGGCGACGATCAAGCAGGCCATCGACCCGTACAATTTGTTCAATCCGGGCAAGGTGATTAGCAGCTAAGTCGGCGGGCTGCCGTCGGGACTGAGCCGACCCAGCCTACCCCTTCTCTTTCCAAGCCGCACCATCTGGGAAGGCGTAGCGCGACAGGCTCGCGTCCTTCATGGTGATCGAATAACCGGGTGCTTTGGGCGCCTGGTAGTGCGCATCCTGGATCACGACCGGATCGACAAAGTGCTGGTGCAGGTGATCAACATATTCGAGGACGCGGCCCTCAAGGGACCCGGACACCGCGATATAGTCGAACATAGCCAGGTGCTGAACATATTCGCACAGGCCGACGCCGCCCGCGTGCGGGCACACCGGCACGCCGAAATCGTCTGCCAGCAACAAGACGCCAACAATCTCGTTGGGCCCCGCAAGCCGGCATGAATCGATCTGGCAGTACTGCATCGCCTTGGCCTGCAGGAACTGCTTGAACATGATCGCGTTCTGGCAATGCTCCCCGGTGGCAACGCCGATGGGCGGGATGGCCCGCGCGATACGGGCATGGCCGAGCACGTCGT
>JAHCMG010000126.1 GCA_019192585.1 Devosiaceae bacterium MH13 | reverse complement strand
CTGGGCCAGGGCAGCCGTCCCTGAGACCGCAAGCGCAACCGCCGCCCACGCCGCAACGGCGAAGCGGCGAATGGCGCGCGTCTCTACTCGCCACCCAAAAGGCAGTGATGGGACCGCTAGGGCATCAGACATCAGCATACGCAACCTTCTCAGCCTTGCCGCCGGGATGGGTCACCGCACCATAGCGGGCCGACCCAACGGTTTGGGCGTACTTCCATAGAACACCGGAAGTGTGATCATTTTCGCGCGACTTCCAGGCTTCTTTGCGCGCGGTTAATTCTTCGTCTGACAGATCGACGGAAATGGTGCCTTCGACCGCATCAATGGCAATCACATCCCCATCGCGCAGCAGACCAATTGGCCCGCCAACTGCCGCTTCGGGCCCGACATGGCCGATGCAGAAGCCGCGCGTGGCGCCCGAAAAACGGCCATCGGTGATGAGCGCAACCTTGTCGCCCATACCTTGTCCGTAGAGCGCCGCCGTCGTCGACAGCATTTCGCGCATGCCTGGGCCACCCACAGGGCCCTCATAGCGGATCACCAGCACTTCACCCTCTTCGTAGTTGCGGTTTTGAACCGCCTCGAAGCATGCTTCCTCAGAATCGAAGCATCGCGCGGGACCGGTAAATTTCAGGTTGTTCATTCCGGCGACTTTGACGATTGCGCCGTCGGGGGCGAGGTTGCCGGACAGGCCCACAACACCGCCGGTTGGGGTGATCGGATTGCTTGCCGGGTAGACGACGTCCTGGCCGTCGTTCCACTCCACAGACGCCATATTCTCGGCCATTGTGCGGCCTGTGACCGTCATGACATCGCCATGCATGAAGCCCGCATCGAGCAGCGTCTTCATCAGCAATGGGATGCCGCCAACCTCGAACATGTCTTTGGCAACATACTTACCGCCAGGTTTCAGATCGGCGATGTACGGGGTCTTTTTGAAGATCTCCGCGACATCGAACAGGTCGAAATCGATCCCGATCTCGTTGGCGATGGCCGGCAGGTGGAGGGCCGCGTTGGTTGAACCGCCCGAGGCGGCGACCACGGTCGCTGCGTTTTCCAACGCCTCACGCGTCACAATATCGCGCGGGCGAATGTTGCGGGCCAGCAGCTCCATGACCTTCTCGCCGGCGGCGGCGCAGAAGCGGTCACGGATCTCGTAAGGCGCCGGCGCGCCGCAAGAATAGGGCAAGGCCAGGCCGATGGCCTCGGCCACCGTCGCCATGGTGTTGGCGGTGAACTGCGCGCCGCACGAGCCGGCAGATGGGCAGGCAACCTGTTCGAGCTCTTCAAGGTCCTCGTCGGACATTTTGCCGACCGAATGCATGCCGACGGCTTCGAACACGTCCTGAACGGTGACCTGACGGCCTTTAAAATTGCCCGGCAGAATAGAGCCGCCATACAAGAACACCGACGGCACATTGAGGCGAACCATGGCCATCATCATGCCCGGCAGGGACTTGTCGCAGCCGGCAAGGCCCACAAGCGCGTCATAGCAATGGCCACGCATCGTCAGCTCGACGGAATCGGTGATCACATCGCGCGAGACGAGCGAGGATTTCATGCCCTCATGGCCCATCGCGATGCCGTCGGTCACGGTGATGGTGCAGAACTCGCGCGGCGTGCCGTTGGCGGCCGCGACGCCCTTCTTCACCGCCTGCGCCTGGCGCATCAGGGCGATGTTGCAGGGCGCGGCCTCGTTCCAGCAGGACGCAACGCCCACGAGGGGCTGGCCAATCTGCTCCTGCGAAAGGCCCATCGCGTACAGGTACGAGCGATGCGGCGCCCGCTGCGGACCATGGGTCACGTAGCGGCTGGGCAGTTTGGTTTTGTCGAAAACTTTTGCGTCCATGATATCCTGCACTGCCCCGGCTCGTTTGCGTCGGACCGCCTGTCCTCGCCGCGTTCACACGCGTGAAACGACCAAGGGGCAGTGGGCATTTCCGCGCGAAGTTGGGCCAAAAGGGGGCAGATCGCGTGGCGCACCTTGTACGCCAGTCCGCGGCTGTTCGCTGTTGCCTTTGAGCCACATTTCCGAGGGCATGGCCGCACCGTTAAGCCGCTGGCAAGGAAACTACCGGTGCTTGCTCTGCATCATGGCGCGCGAGGCGCAAATATGCCTTGAGTGCCGCACGATACACGCAGGGGGTAGCCGATGAGCGATCTAACAAACGGCGCGGCAAGCACAAACGGTTCAGCCAATGGCCCAGTCGAGGCCAGCGACAGCCCGTCATCGCCGCCTTACGACAAGAACGACCCCGACCAGATCCGGCGGCTGTTCGAAACCGGTGAGTATCCGTACAAAACGAAGATGCGCCGGGCGACCTATGAGCAGAACAAGTCCGATCTGCAGGTCGAACTGCTCAAGGTGCAGCGCTGGGTCGAAGAGACCGGTGAGCGCGTCGTCCTCCTGTTCGAAGGCCGAGACGCTGCCGGCAAGGGCGGCACCATCAAGCGCTATATGGAGCATATGAACCCGCGGACGGCGCGGGTGGTGGCGCTTACCAAGCCCACCGAGCGCGAGCGCTCGCAATGGTACTATCAGCGCTACATTGAACACCTGCCGGCGGCTGGCGAGATCGTGCTGTTCGACCGCTCCTGGTACAACCGGGCCGGCGTCGAACGCGTCATGGGTTTCTGCTCTCCCGCGGAGTATCTCGAGTTCATGCGCCAGACCCCGCAGTTCGAGCAAATGCTCACGCGGTCAGGCATCCGGCTCTTCAAATATTGGTTCTCTGTCAGCCGCGAAGAGCAACGCCGCCGCTTCAAGGCGCGTGAGACCGATCCGCTTAAACAGTGGAAGCTGTCGCCGATCGACAAAGCCTCACTCGATAAGTGGGAGGACTATACCGAGGCGAAGGAAGCAATGTTCTTTTACACCGACACTGCCGATGCGCCGTGGACGGTGGTCAAGTCAAACGACAAAAAGCGTGCCCGGCTCGGCTGTATGCGCCACTTTTTGTGGTCGCTGCCTTATCCGGATAAGTCGCGCGACGTCGCTCGCGGCCCCGATCCACTCATCGTCGGCAGTTCGTCGACGGTCATCGGCCGCGACGACCACATTCTGGGCAAGACATTGCACCCCGACCAGCGGGGTGCATAGGTCGCGTTTTGCGGGCCTGCGGAAACGCCGGCCTGCCTAGAACGTGTAGCTGAACCGCGCGCGGATGACGTCCAGCGTCCCGTCGGCGGTGAAGCTTGTGTTCACGACATAGTCGTCCTCGAGCACATCGTAGCGCAATGCCTCGATGCCGACCGCCCAATCTTGGTTGAGCGCCCATTCGATGCCCGCACCGTAGACGAGTGCTGCTTGGTTGGTGTCGGACGTTGCGCCAGACACAGACGTCAGCTGGACATTGCCCAAGCCGCCACCGGCGGTGACATAGGCGTGCAGATCGCCAAAGGCGGCGCCGATGCGGCCGCGGATGCTGCCAAAATAGTCGCTCTTGGTCTCGAACAGACCGAGCGGGCGCCGGTCCTCTTCGATACCCGCAACAGAAAAGTCTGCTTCGACGCCAAAGACCAAGTAATTGTGCTGGTAGCTGTAGCCGGCCATGAAACCAAAGGCCCAGCCATCGGTGCCGTCCACGGTGCCGACAAGGCTATCGGTCGTTTCGATCGTGCCGTAGCCGACATGGGCGCCAACATAGGCGCCCGTCCAGCGGTGCTCGACATCCTCGAACGGGATCACGCTCGGAACCGGATCGGCCGCGTTGGCCACGCTTGGTAGAGTGGGCAGCGCGAGAAGTGGAACAATAAGCGCTGCGGGATAGACTGTTTTACTCATAAGATCGCCCCTGTTGCAGGTTTGATCTTTTTAGACACTGTTATCCCTAATATTCCCTAAACGTATAGGTAAACGAGTATTATCCCAGCCGCCCCAGCGCTGCTTCCACTTTCGCCTTCTCTTCGAGATAGCCTGACCGCTTGTCACGCTCGCCCTGCACCACCTCTTCGGGTGCGCGGGCGGTGAACTTTTCATTGCCCAGCTTCTTGTCGATGCGAGCAACTTCGCCGTCGAGCCGGTCAATCTCTTTGGCCAAACGCGCACGCTCTGCGCCCAGATCGACCAGTCCGCCCAGATCAAGGCAGATCGCCGTACCTCCGGCCATGTACTGGACGCCGCCTTCGGGCGCCGCATCGGCGGGCACAAGGCTGTCGAACCGGCCAATGCGCGAGAGCACGGCCGCCTGGGAGGTCAGGCGCGCCTGTGCCTGCGCATCAGCACCGATGATGACCCCGGAGAGCCGGGCCCCCGGCGCGATGTTCATCTCGTTTTTCAGCGAGCGCGTGGCGGTGATGATGTCGATCACCCAGTTGATGTCGCCGGTGGCTTCCTCATTGGCGATGTCGAGCGTGGGCCACGGCGCGAGCGCGAGCACCGTCGGCCTGCCGCCAAAGCCAGCGGTTGCTTCCCAAAGCTCCTCGGTGATGAAGGGCATGAAAGGGTGCAGCATCTTCAAAATCACGTCGATGACATAGGCCATCGTCGCGCGCGCCTCTTCCTTCGCTGGGCCATCGTCGCCGTTGAGCGTTGGCTTGAGCAGTTCGAGATACCAGTCGCAGAACAGGTGCCAGGTGAACCGGTAGGCCGCGCCCGCCGCATCATTGAAGCGGAACCCTTCCAGCGCCTCACCCACGGTAGCGAGCGCGCGGCTCGCCTCGGTCAGGATCCATTTGTTTACCGGCTCGTTGACCGCTTCAGGGTCAAAACCCGTGCGCGCGCTAGCGCCGTTCATCTGGGCGAACCGCACGGCGTTCCAAAGCTTGGTGGCGAAGTTGCGGTAACCGACGATGCGCTGGGTCGACAGTTTGATGTCTGCGCCCGGCACCGCCATCGAGGCGAGCGTGAAGCGCACCGCATCGGCCCCGTACTCGTCGATCAAGATGAGCGGGTCGAGCACATTGCCCTTCGACTTCGACATCTTGTCACCCTTCTCGTCACGGACGAGATTGTGGATGTAGACGGTGTGGAAGGGCTCCACGGGCTTGCCGTGGCCATCGCGCATGAAGTGGTTGCCCATCATCATCATCCGGGCGACCCAGAAGAAGATGATGTCGAAGCCAGTCACCAGAACATCGGTCTGGTAGTAGCGCTCGAGTTCCGGCGTCTGATCGGGCCAGCCAAGCGTTGAGAAGGGCCACAGCGCCGACGAGAACCAGGTGTCGAGCACATCGGGGTCGCGTGTGATCAGCTCTTCGGGGTGGAAATTGTCGATCCGGTCTTCAAGCCAGGCCTTCCAGGGGCCCTCGCTGGCCATGTAGTGCTGAATGGCCTGGTTCAGCGCGGCCTCTTCGTCGTCAGCGACAAAGATGTGGCCGTCCGGCCCGTACCAGGCAGGGATCTGATGGCCCCACCAGAGCTGGCGCGAGATGCACCATGGCTCGATGTTCTCCATCCACTCGAAGTAGGTTTTCTCCCAGTTCTTGGGCACGAAGTTGGTTTTGCCGTCCTTGACGGACGCCAAAGCGGGCGCCGCCAGCACCTTCGCATCGAGGAACCATTGGTCGGTCAGCATCGGTTCGATGACCACCTTTGAGCGGTCGCCGAAGGGCTGCATGACCTTCGTGTCCTCGATCATGATCATCAGACCGTCGGCGTCGATATCGGCGATGACGCGCTTGCGAGCCTCAAACCGGTCGAGGCCGCGATAGACGTCGGGCACCAGGTTGATGGTGTCGATTTCGGCTTCGTTAGGCTCGCCGCCGGCTTCGCGGATCGCCTTGGCTTTGGCCGCCTCGGTGGCATAGGGCTCGCCATCGGCGCGCATCGCGCCCTTCTCGTCCATCAGCCGGAACAGCGGGATCTTGCCGCGCTTGGCGACCTGATAGTCGTTGAAATCGTGGGCGCCGGTGATTTTCACCGCGCCCGAGCCGAACGCGGGGTCCGGATACTCATCGGTGATGATCGGGATGAGCCGCCGATGTTCCTTGGGACCCACGGGGATTTCGCACAGTTTGCCAATGATCGGGGCGTAGCGCTCAT
>JAHCMG010000125.1 GCA_019192585.1 Devosiaceae bacterium MH13 | reverse complement strand
CACGTCATCGAGAACGCTGACGAGGTGCAGATCGTGATGCAGGACGGCACTACGCTCGACGCGGAGGTGCTGGGCACCGATAGCCGCACCGACCTGGCTCTGCTGCAGGTTGAAGGCGATGGCTACACCTACGTTCGCCTCGCCGACGCGCAGCCGCGCATTGGTGAGCTGGTGTTGGCCATCGGCAACCCATTCGGCCTTGGTGGCACTGTGACCTCGGGCATCGTCTCGCAGCAGGGCCGCGACATTCAGCCCGGTCCCTATGATGAGTTCTTGCAGATCGATGCGGCCATCAACCGCGGCAACTCCGGCGGCCCGACCTTCAACATGCGCGGCGAAGTGGTCGGTGTGAACACGGCCATCTTCTCGCCGTCCGGCGGCAATGTCGGCATCGCCTTCGCGGTTCCTTCAACCCTGGTGCAGGACGTTGTTGGCGATCTGATTGAAACTGGCGCGGTTGCGCGCGGTTGGTTGGGCGTCAACATCCAAGCCGTCACCGATGAGCTTGCCGAAGGCCTCGGCCGCGACACCAATGAAGGCGCCATCGTCGTTTCGGCCGCCAGCGGCTCGCCGGCCGACAAGGCAGGCCTGCGTTCCGGCGACACCATCCTCCAGGTCGACGGCTCGATCGTTGAGGGCCCAACCGAGCTCGCCCGCTTGATCGGCGCATTCAACCCGGGCGAGACGGTGGAGCTTCTGGTTTGGCGCGATGGTGAACCCACCAACATTGATGTTGAACTGGGCACCTTGCCATCCGAACGCGAACTTGCCAGCACGTTCCGCGCGCCCGAGCTTGATCGCACCCAGCCCGGCATCCTCGACCAGCTGGGCGTGGTCGTAGCGCCCGCCGGCTCTGTTGGCCGCGAGGGCCAAGGGCTGGTCGTCACCGAGATCGACCCCGACGGCGTCGCTGCTGAGCGCGACCTGCGCGAAGGCGACATGATCGTTGAGATCGGTGGCCGCGAGATCGAGAACCTCTCCGATGTTGGCCAGGCGCTTCGCCAGGCGGCCCGGCAAGGCCAAGCATCGGCGCTCGTGCGCGTGGAAGATGCCAACGGCATGTCACGCTTCGTCGCTCTGCCGACCGACCGAGGCTAAGGGCGGCGCCCTCGCGCCCCTTCACCCCTGAACAGCGCCCGGCATTTGCCTGTCGCCCCCGCCGGGTTCTGTCAGACGCGCATGGCGGCTGCCGCCAACAAGGCCGCCATGCGCACCCCTACCCAGGCGAAAAGCTGGGCGAATCGCTCTACCGTTCCTCAACACCGCGAAACGAAGGAGGCTGCGATGAGAGTTCTGATCATTGAAGACGATGTCGAAGCCGCCGCCTTTATCGTCAAAGGGTTTCGTGAAGCGGGCCACGCCCCAAGCTACGCCGCCGATGGCGAGACCGGCCTCGATTACGCGCTGAGCGATGAGTACGATGTTCTGGTCGTTGACCGGATGCTGCCCAAGCGCGATGGCCTGTCGATCATCTCCGAGCTGCGATCCGCCGGCAACCAAACGCCAGCGCTCATTCTGTCCGCGCTGGGCGAAGTAGACGACCGTGTGGCCGGCCTGCGTGCCGGCGGCGATGACTATCTGCCCAAGCCTTACGCCTTCTCCGAATTGCTGGCCCGTGTTGAGGTTCTGGCACGCCGGCAAACGCCCGGCGAAGCGCAAACCACCTACCGGGTTGGCGATCTGGAGCTCGATCGGCTCTCGCACTCGGTCAAGCGCGGCGGTGACACCATTCCGCTGCAGCCCCGAGAGTTCCGGCTGCTTGAGTTTCTGATGAAGAATGCCGGCCAGGTCGTCACCCGTACCATGCTGCTCGAGAAAGTTTGGGACTATCATTTCGACCCCCAGACCAACGTGATCGACGTTCATATCTCCCGGCTGCGCGCGAAGATCGACAAAGGTCAGCAGGTGCCGCTCATCCAGACGGTCCGAGGGGCGGGTTATGTCCTCCGCGAAACCGCTTAGGCTTTTCCGCACCACCGCCTTCAAGCTCGCTGCGGGATATTTGGTCGTCTTCGGCCTGTTTGCCGCCGGCCTTGTGGGCTACCTGGTCTTCGAGACCTCGTCGGTGCTAGTCCGCGACGCCGACCGTCGGCTGACGCTTGAAGCGCGCCGTCTTGGCCAGCACTACCAGCGTGGCGGTATAAACGGCCTGTATGCCGCGATGGAAGACAGTGCCGTGCGCGCGGGCAACCGCCTCTACGCCCTTTCAACGCCCGGCGGCGATGTGCTGGTGAGCAATATTGGCCGCCTACCCGAAGGTGTGTGGTCCGAGCCCGGCCTGGCCCGGTTCGGCTACGACCAGATTGGTCCCGGCGGTAGCCTGCGCGAGAGCCGCGCCATCGTGCGGGTGTTCGAACTGCCCGAAGGATTCCGCGTCATCATCGGCCTCGATATCGGGCAGGCCGATACCATCCGCGGGGCGGTCCGCCGCGCTGCCATGGTTTCGCTGGTCACGCTCATCGCCCTTGGCCTGCTCGGCTGGCTCTACGTCAACCGCCGTGTTCTGCGACGCCTTGATGGCATCTCCGCGACCACGGGGCGTATCATCGATGGGCGCCTGTCCGAACGCATAGCCATCATGGGGACGGGCGATGAGTTCGACCGCCTTGGCGAGCAGCTCAACGTCATGCTCGATCGGCTCGAACGGTCGATGGACCGGCTCAAGGAAGTCTCCGACAACATCGCACACGATTTGCGCACCCCGCTGACGCGCATGCGCAACACGATGGAAGACGCGCTTCGCCAGCCGCCGAACAATGATGTCGACCGGCAGGCGCTGGAGAAGTCGCTTGAAGAGGCCGACCGCCTGATGGCGACATTCCAGGCATTGCTGACCATTGCCCGCGTCGAGGCGGGCGGCCGCCGCCACACGTTGGAAGCCACCGAACTGGGGTCGGTCATCACCGATGTGATGGAGCTTTACGAGCCGGTTGCCGAGGATGCGGGCGTTGCGCTGACAGCTGACCTTCCCAAGGAGCCGGTGCGGGCCATCGTCAACCGCGAATTGGTTGGCCTTGCCCTCGCTAACTTGATCGACAACGCGTTGAAGTACGGCGCGAGCGAGGGAAGCGAGATCAAGCTTGCCTTATCCAGCTCGCGCCACGCGGCGATGCTCTCGGTTTCCGACCATGGGCCCGGCATTCCGCTCGCAGATCGCGAGCGCGTGCGTGACCGGTTCGTGCGTCTCGATAAGAGCCGCACGGCCGAAGGCTCGGGTCTGGGCTTGGCCCTGGTCGACGCGGTGGCCGCATTTCACGATGGAACCTTGGAACTGGCTGATGCCGAGCCCGGCCTAATGGTGCGCATCAGCCTGCCCCTCGGCCACGACAAAGCGGGCGCCACTCAAGAGCGTGGCGATGACTGACTTGCACGCCCGTCTCGAAGCGGTGCTGGACGCGTCGCCCCATTTGCAGGCGTTTGCCTCAGCGGCTTTTCCCGATGCGGACGCTGGCCGTTTGCTAGCCGCAGCGCAAACGGTCGATCGCGAAATCGATCAGACGATTGAAGCCCTCTCGGCGGCTCCCCTCGACGATGAGGCAGCGGTGATGCAGGCCCTTCGTCAGGCGCGGCAAAGGGTGGCTTTATTGATCGCGCTGGCGGACCGTGTCTTAGGCGCAAGCGTCGACCAAACCACCGCGCGGCTCTCACGCTTTGCGGATGCGGCCTGCGACGCTGCCGTGTGCGCGGCCTTCGCGCTTGAGGGCAAGGGCGGAAAGTGGAAGCCAGCGGGCAATACCGTCGAAGGCTTCGCCGTGCTCGGCATGGGCAAGCTCGGCGCCGGCGAGCTGAACTACTCGTCTGATATCGACCTCATCGTCCTTTACGACACCGCTACGCTCAACGCGCTGACCGACGAGCGCACCGAAGCAGGGCCGTTCGCGGTGCGGGTCACCCGGCGCTTCGTGAAGCTCATGCAAGAACGCACGCCGGACGGGTACGTCTTCCGAACCGATCTGCGCTTGCGCCCGGATCCGGCATCGACGCCCCTCGCGCTCTCGCTTGTCGGGGCCTTGAACTACTACGAGAGCCAGGGCCGCACTTGGGAGCGGGCGGCGATGATCAAAGCGCGCTGTATCGCCGGCGATGTGGACCTTGGGGCGCGGTTCATCGAGGCGATCCAGCCGTTTATTTGGCGCCGGCACTTGGACTATGCGGCGATCGACTCGATCCGGTCCATCAAGCGGCGGATCAATACGCACAAAGGGTTCGGCGCCATCACCGTGCCGGGCCATGATGTGAAGCTGGGGCGCGGCGGTATTCGAGAGATCGAGTTTTTCGCGCAGACCCAGCAGCTCATCGCTGGCGGCCGCTTGCCCGCGGTGCGCGCGATCAAAACCAAGCCTGCGCTGGACGCGTTGGTTGAGGCCGGCTGGATCGCCCAGGCGGCGCGCGACGATCTCAACACGGCCTACGACCACCTTCGGCAAGTCGAGCACTGTGTGCAGATGATCGCCGATCGGCAGACGCACCGGTTACCGCAAGAGCCCAAAGAACGCCGAGCAGTCGCGACCTTGATGGGTGAAACGTTAGAGGCGTTCGACGCCCGGGTGGCCGACACGCTGACACTGGTGCACCAGCACTTCTCGGACCTGTTTCCCGAGCACAATGGCGCTGAAGAGATCGACCCGTTTGCCGAAGAGCTGTCGGATGCGCTTGAGGCGCACCTCACATCGCTTGGCTACGAGGCGCCCGGTGACGTCCACCGCTTGCTCGCGGGCTGGATACGGGGCGCGATGAACGCCACGGCCACCGGCCTGGCGCGCGACCGGTTGCGTGAAGTTGGCCCCGCACTTCTCACTCATTTTGGCCGCACTGATAGGCCGGACGCGGCCCTGCGGGCGCTCGATGGCTTCCTGCGCGGGCTGCCTGGCGGCGTCCAGTTTTTCTCCATGCTGGCCAGCAACCCGAAAATCATCGAGCTGTTGGCGCGCATCATGGGCACGGCGCCGCGCCTCGCTGAAACGCTGGCGCGCCGTCCCCGCCTGTTCGATGCCTTGCTTGACCCAAGGTTTTTCGGTTCGCTGCCATCGCGCGACGCCATTCGCGCCGACCTTGAGCGCGCCATCAATCAGGCGGCAACCTATGAAGCCAAGCTGAACGCCAGCCGCGTCGTCGGCCAGGAGCATCACTTTCTGATCGGCGTTCGGCTGCTGTCTCAAACACTGACGGCCGATGAAGCCGCTGCAGCCTACACCGCGCTTGCCGAAGAGACCGTGCTTTCTTTGCTCGATCTTGCCTGGTCGGACGTGCGCGAGGCCAATGGCGACTTCCCAGATGCCTGCCTGACGGTTCTCGGCATGGGCAAGCTCGGGAGCGGTGAGCTGACGGCGGCCTCCGATCTCGACCTGTTGTTGATCTACGATCTGCGCGCCGAAGCGGCCGAGAGCGACGGCGCCCGACCTCTGCCGCCCTCGCATTATTTTACCCGCGTGACGCAGCGCTTGATCGCCGCCCTGTCAGCCCCCACCGCCGAGGGGGTCCTGTACGAGCTCGATATGCGTCTGCGGCCGTCCGGCAAAGCTGGGCCCTTGGCAACCTCGATGACGGCGTTCGAGCGCTACCAGCACACGCAGGCGCGGACCTGGGAGCACATGGCGCTCACCCGTGCACGGGCCTTTGGACGCGATGCCGCGGGCTGTGATGCGCTCGCAGGCGTCATCTCGGGCGTTCTGACAAGCGCCAAGGACCGCGCGAAGATCAGACGCGATGTGGGGGATATGCGCGCCCTGCTTGATCGCCAGAAGACGGGGCACGGGCCCTACGATTTCAAGCTCGTCGCCGGCGGGCTGATCGACATCGAGTTCGTCGCACAAGGGCTGCAATTGCTCAGCGCGCCTGAGCGCCCTGACGTGTTGCACCACAACACGACCGAAGCGCTTAGGCGGCTCGGCGACAGTGGTTTTTTGGAGCCCGACGATGCAGCAGCCCTTGCGGCCGCGCACGCCACCTACAGCAGCCTTTCACAAATCACGCGGCTTTGTCTTTCCGGGGTTTTCGACCCCGAAACGGCCGCGCCCAGTTTGCGCCGCTTGATGACCGATGCCAGCGACCTGCCGAGCATCGAGACTTTAACGACGCACCTAGAGCACACGCAAGCGGACATCCGCCAACGGTTCAACCGCTTGTTTGCTGCCGCGGAGCCAGACGCTCCGCGTTCATCCCTCGGGGGCGACACACTCGAAGGAGAAACCCAATGACCACCACCAAACCAAGCTCGAAAGCCATCATCGCTTTGGGTGTGGCCGCACTCGCCGTTACCGCCCTGAGCGTCGGCCTGTCAGCACCCGCCTTTGCCGAGGACGGCCGCGACGGTGCCCGCCAGATGGAGCGCGGCATGCAGTTCCGCGCCGGTGAGCGCTTCGCGCGCGCCGACACCGATGGCAGCCGCACCTTGTCGCTCGAAGAGTTCCAAGCCCCCATGTCCGAGCGCTACAGCGCAGCCGATGCCAATGCCGACGGCGAGATCACCATCGATGAGATCGTGGCCGCCGGTGCGGAGCGCGCCGAAGAGCGCCTCCAGGCACGGGCGGAGCGGATGGTTGAGCGCCTCGACGCCGACGAAGACGGCGTGCTCAGCCTTGAAGAGATCGAAATGGCAAGCGCCGAGCGGTTCGAGCGGATGGACCGCAACGACGATGGCGAACTGTCACCGCGGGAAATCCGTCGCGGGATGCGCGGCGAGCGGGGTGATCTGGGCGATCAGGGTCGCGAGTAGCCCCTCGACCCCATAAGGAACGCCGACCGCATCCGTGCGGTCGGCATATCCGGGGCCCTCAATGGGCTTGTGCCGACGCGACACCTGCGCTCATAAGGGCAGCATTGGCTGTGGCCGTTGGGCCTTCGAGCGGTAGCAAGATACCCACAAAAGTCCCGCCATTTTCACGGGAGCGGATGCGCAGCGAACCCTCGTGAAGCTCCACAAGCCGCCGCGAGATCGCAAGCCCCAGGCCGGTGCCGCCCGCGCTGCGCACCTGCGCTTTGTCGACCTGTTCAAACGGCTCGGTAACATGGCTCAGCTTCTCAGCGGGGATGCCGATACCCGTATCGCGAACACTGAGGAACAGCCGGTCGCCCTTGGTCCGGGCGCGGACGCAGACTTCGCCACCGGCCGGGGTGAATTTCACGGCATTGCCGACGAGGTTGAGGACCACCTGGCGGAGGGCCCGTGGGTCGACGTCCGCCGCGAGGCCGTCGTCAATGTCGGCCCGGACCGAGACTGCCGCTTTTTCCGCTTCCAGGCGCGTCATGCGCAGGCAATCTTCAACGGCGTCGCCAAGGTCCACCTTCGCCGGCGCAAGCGCGATCCTTCCGGCATCGAGCTTTGCCATGTCCAAAATGTCGCTGATGATCGATAGGAGGAACTGGCCGCTGGCATTGATGTCGCTGGCATAGCCTTCGTACGCGCTCTGACCCAAGGGGCCGTGCACTTGCTGCTCCATCGCCTGGGAGAAGCCGATGATCGCGTTGAGCGGTGTGCGCAGCTCGTGGCTCATATTGGCCAAGAACTCGGACTTCGCGACGCTGGCCGCCTCGGCGCGCTGTTTGGCGACATTGTAGCGGTCAGCCAGCTCGCTGAGTTCCCGTTTAGACCGGGTAAGGTCGCCGATCGCGCCGATGAGACGCTTTTCGGATTCGAGCAGCGCCTGCTCTTTGTCTTTGAGCGTGGTGATATCGCTGCCGAGGAACACATAGCCTTCCCCGGCCGTCGGTCTCAGCGTGACCTGATACCAGCGGCCGTCTGGCAGGCCGTAGACCACGGGCTCAGAGAGATCCCGCTGACAGCCATCCTTGCTGCGGCCCAGATGCTCGGGGCACTCGCCAAGGTCGTAGCCTGCGAGGAGCGCCCCGTCTGTGTCCGTGAGCTCGCCCTTGCGAGAAAGGGCGTTGAGATCGGTGAAACCGCTATTGCTCGCCACCAAGGTCCCGCTTTGATCCCATAAGGCGAACGCGTCGGAGACGGTTTCGATCGATTCGCGCAGGTGCCGGTTGGCCTGGGTGGAGCGGTGCTCGATGCGGCGCTGCTCGGTGATGTCATTGGCGGCGCCAATCAGCCGGAACTGGCCCTTGTGAAAGGCGATCACCTCGGCATGCAGATGGATCCACCGCCACGTGCCGTCGGCGTGCATCATGCGCACCACGGTCTCGAGGTGGCTTGCGCCGCGTTCACGCACATCTTGCACGCGCTGGGGCAGGTCGCGGTTGTTGGGGTGGAGGATCGTCGTGATGTCCTCAGGCGTGATCAGCGAGCCGGTCGGCGCATAGCCGAGCATGACGAACATCGAGTTCGACCAGTCCACCGTCTCGCTGCGCAAATCCCAGTCCCAAAGGCCGCTACGGCCGCGATTGAGCGCTGTTTCAAGCCGGATATGCGCGTTGGCAAACTGACGGGTGGCGTCGTTCGTGCGCGCGCTCTGCCAGAGGTAGGAATAGCCCAGAAGAAGCACCACGATGCCAACGCAAGCGATGAGCACCAGTTCGTCGATCAGGCTCTTGCGCCAGGTGGCGGTGATGGAGGCCGTGTCCGCGGACAGGGTGACGGTGGCGTCGCCAGCACCCGTGGAGATGGGTGCAACCGCCATGCGAAGAGCGTCGGGGCCGCCCTGCAAACCGCTCGACATGTCGCTCGGTGTGTCGACGGCGATCAGCGTCCCGGTCGCTGTTTCGATCCGGCCCTCGACAGGCAGGTGAAGGCCGTCGCGCAGTCCGGCGAGCCCGAGTTCGAGAAGACTGTCGAGTTCGGCAGTTGAAGCCAGGCCGGTGCTGCCGACCATTGTTGCGATCACCCGCGCTTCGGCGGCGAGGAGCGCATCAAGATCGGCCAGTGCCTGCCGCTCGCCTTCGGCGACCGAGCCGTAGCGCGTGATCGCCAAAACGGCGATGAACCCGATGATCAGAGCGGCGACAAGTCGCCGTAGCGCCGTTGCGGCGGGTTCTGTGAGGGAGGATTGCGGCGCCGAGCCTTCGGTCTCGCTCGCAGAGGCTTCCAGGGGCGTAAATGGATGGGCCGCCGAGGCCGCGCTGGTCCCAAGTGCCCCACCTTGAGATACAGTTCCACCGTTTGCCGCAAAGCTCGTCACCCGCGCCACCCCTAGCTCTTGCTGACTGTTTAGACTTGACCGCACCACTCGGCGAACGCCGAATCACTTTGATTTGAATCCGCGCGACTCAGCTTGTCCAGAGCTTTTCTTACCGGCTGGTCAGAAAAACGCTGTCTGATGCTTGACGGCAAACCTAAGTGGTCTGTGCGGAGGCTGGTTCAAGGGTTCGAGCGACGATGTCGGACAGATCGCGGGACAGGTCGGCGCGGGCGGCGAGCCCTTCGAGGGTCGCAGAGGCCTTGCTGCGCCGGGCTGCATCAAACTGCCGCCAGGACCGGAACGCGGAGGCCAAGCGGGCCGCCAGTTGCGGGTTGTCCGTGTCGATCCGCGCGATGTGGTCGGCCATAAAGGCATAGCCGCTGCCATCAGCCGCGTGAAAGCCGCGCATATTTTGCATGCAAAACGCACCCAGCAGCGCCCGAACCCTGTTGGGGTTGCTCAGCGAGAAGTCCTTATGGCCCAGCAGCTGCTCAATCCGGAGCAGAGCGCCGCCGCCAAGCTCGGTTGCCTGCAGCGCGAACCATTTGTCCATCGCAAGCGGGTTGCCGAAGAAACGGGTCTCAAAGGCGTTGAGCGCCTCATCTGCTTTCGCGTGGCCAGTCCGAACCATCAGCGCGAGCGTTTTGCTTCGCATCGTCATGCCGATGCTCGACAGGTGGGCCGCTTCCAGCAGGGCCGCCCCGCGCGCATCCGGCACGGCGAGCAGATGCGCCAACACGGCCAGAATGAAAGAGCGTCGCGCCGCCTGGTGCGGTGTCAGCTCCGCACTGTCCTCGACGCCGACCTGGTCCAAAGCTGCGCAAAGCGTGTCCGCATGGTGCTCGCAAAGCGCCCGCGAGAGCGCGCCACGCGCCTCGTAAATGCGCTCGGGGTCGACATCTTGCCCGATGGCGCGCGCAAGATCGTCGGCAGAAGGCAATGTAAGCTCCAGCGCGCGCAAACGCTGTGCCTTGGCGTGCTCTGCGCCACTGGTTGCCTTTGAAGCGAGCGCCGAAAGAAGCGCGGTTTCTGCGGGCGATGGCTCGTCCAGCATCAAGCGCTGGTAGCGCCGCTGCAGCGCCTCCGAGGTTACGTCTTGAAGCGCTGACCAGCTGTTGAAACCATCGCTGTCCGCTGCGGCCAACTGCAGGCGCTGATCGTCCGAAATACCCTCTACGCGGATGCCAACGGGCGCGGAGTAGCCGCGAAACAGCGAGGGCAGGGCGCTGCCCGCCGCAGGGTGTTCGATGGTTACGGAGCCTTCGCGGGCTTCGAGCAGGAAGATCGTTCCCTGTTCGGTAGCGCGAACACGGCCACCCTCGGCCCGCATCTGTGAGGCATCCAAGGTGATGTCCTGGCCGTCTGAACCAACCAGCCCAAACAAGCAGGGGATCGGAAGCGGCTTCTTTTCAGTCTGCCCAGGTGTGGGGTTGGTATGCTGACGGAAGGTCAGGGTCAGGCCGCCGGGATCTGCGGGCGCGGAATGGCTGACCGTGACCTGCGGCGTGCCGGCTTGATCGTACCAACCAAGGAAGTCCGGCCACGGTCCGTCATCCGTGGACGCTTCGGCGCGCATCGCGTCCAGAAACTCTTCCATCCGCACCGCTTGACCGTCATGGGTCTCGAAATAGCGATCCATGGCGCGCCGGAACGCTGCGGGGCCAAGCCAGAGCGCCAGCATGCGGACGATCTCGGCGCCCTTCTCGTAGACGGTGGCCGTGTAGAAGTTGTTGATCTCACGGTACTGCGCAGGGCGAACCGGGTGCGCCAGAGGTCCCGCATCTTCGGGAAACTGATGCATCCACAAGGTTCGCACATCATCGATGCGCTTGATCGTCCGGTCGTAATGGTCCGCCGTGTACTCCTGGTCACGAAAGACCGTCAGACCTTCCTTCAGGCAGAGCTGGAACCAGTCGCGGCAGGTGACGCGGTTGCCCGACCAATTGTGGAAATATTCGTGCGCGATAATCGCTTCGATCCGCTGGTAGTCTTCATCGGTCGCGGTCTCGGGCGACGCGAGAATGTACTTGTCGTTGAAGATGTTGAGACCCTTGTTCTCCATGGCCCCGAGGTTGAAATCTGACACCGCGACGATGTTGAACACATCAAGATCGTACAGCCGGCCGAAACAGACTTCGTCCCAGCGCATCGACCGTTTGAGCGCCTCCATCGCGAAGGCGCTCTCATCGGCTTTGCCGCGTTCCACATAGATGGCCAAGTCGATCGCGCGCTCGTCGGCGGTGGTGAACACATCGTGGCGCACGTCGAGGTCACCACCCACAAGAGCAAACAGGTAAGACGGTTTGGGGTGCGGATCGGTCCAGGTCCGCGCGATCCAGCCATCGCCCAAGTTTTCAAGCTGACCGGGGTTTCCATTGGAAAGGATGATCGGGCACTCATCGCCGCGCGCTTCGATGCGCACGGTGTAAGTTGCCAGCACATCCGGCCGGTCCAAGAAGGGCAGGATGCGCCGGAAGCCCTCAGCTTCACACTGTGTGCAATAGACGCCGCCGGTCCGGTAGAGCCCGCTCAGGGCCGTGTTGCTGTCGGGGTCCAATGTCGCCCACAGGTCGACGGTGAAAGCATCGCTGGCCGGCGCCGTCAGGCTAACCGATTGCGGTTCCCGCTCGGGCCGCTGCGCCACCCCATCCACCTCGACCGACAGAGCGCCAATAGCGTCAGCGTCGAGGAGGAGCCGCTCCGGCCGCCCGGCAACGTCCGGGTTGCGCCGAACGGCGAGGTGTCCATGCACGCTGGTGTTGCTGCCATCAAGGCGCACGGTCAGGTTAACGGTGTCGATCAGAAAAGCGGGCGGCTGATAGTCCGCGAGCCGACCGGTGGGGGGCATATCGGTTCTCATGCCCGCGGGTAGAGCATGGCCCGCGCCATATCGACAAGTCATTTGCCCGCCGGGGCGGGGCTTGCCAAGGAACCGTGCGCCAGCCTAGCTGCGCGCATTCTTGCAAGGACGACGCACGTGGCCAACCGCAACACCCAATCCGAACCGCAGCCGGCGCATTACGACGCCTCGATGGCGGGCGGCGCGGCCTAACCGATGGAAGCGCTAGCCGGCATCCCAATCGAACAAGCAAGCCTGTTGGCAGGGGCGCTCATCTTGGCGGGCGCTGTCACAGGCGTCTTGTCCGGGCTGTTCGGCGTGGGTGGCGGCGCGGTTATGGTGCCGGTCCTGTTTGAAGTGTTCGGCATTGCCGGCGTCGAAGAGAGCGTGCGCATGCCGCTTGCGGTGGGCACCTCGCTTGCCGTCATCATCCCCACATCCATCCGCTCGTTTCGCGGCCATCAGGCGCGCGGTGCGGTCGATACCCAGGTCCTGCGTGTTTGGGCGCTTCCGATCCTTGTTGGGGTCATCGTGGGCGCCTTGATTGCGCGCTATGCCGAACCTTGGGTGTTCATGGCAGTTTTCGCGGTGGTCTCGATCCTCAACGCGGTCAAGCTTCTGTTTGGTCGCGACAGCTGGGCCCTTGGCAGCCAATTGCCTGGCCCCTGGCCGATGTGCGCCATCGGCTCGGTGATCGGACTTTTGTCGTCGCTCATGGGCATTGGCGGCGGTGTGATGGCCAACATGGTGCAGACGCTCTATGGGCGTCCCATCCTCAATGCGATTGCGACATCATCCGGTGTCGGGGTCCTCATCTCGATCCCCGCGACGCTTGGCTACATCTATGCTGGTTGGCCGCAGATGGACGTCGTCCCGCCGCTGTCTCTTGGCTACATCTCACTCATTGGCGTTGCGCTCCTGCTGCCGCTGACGGTGCTGACGGCGCCATTGGGCGTGCGGATCGCGCACGCCTTGCCCAAGCGCACGCTTGAGGTTGCTTTTGGCTGTTTCTTGCTGGTTGTCGCGGCTCGGTTTACCGCAGCCTTGTTGGGCTTTTAGACTGCGTTAAGCCATGAAACGCTGCCACAAGCCGTAGCCAATCAAGAGCGCGACGAGGGCGGCGATCCAAACCAGTGCCTGGCCGGCAAGGCCACTCACGCTCACGCCTCTTCGGAACACCCCGCCGCCCAGGAAGACTAAAAGCGCGAGACTGGCCGTGAGCGCAGCGATCTGTTCGGCTGGTCGGCCTGCGAAGGTGGGTCCGTCGCCCGCAAACAGGAGAATGCCGAGGCCGGTCGCCAAAATGGCGAAAGCCACCCATCCGTAAACGGGCATCAGCCTTGGGCCCCGTCTTCCAAGCCGATAGCGCGCCGCTGCGGACCAAGCTTCTCAAGGCGTCCCGGCAAGATGCTCATCACCGCGAGGCGTTGCGGGTCCGTAAGCCTCGACCAGCGGCCGATCTCATCCATCGTCCGGCCACAACCCAGGCAAAGCCGGGTCAGCTGATCGATCCGGCAGACTCCCATGCAGGGCGAAAGCGGTTTGGTGCTATAAGCGTCAGGGTCGCGAGGAATTGGCGGTTTCAAGTGCGAAAGGAGCAACAATAAATTAGATATCACTAATTGGTAGCCCCGATGAAAAGGGCAAGGGCGGTCAGCGCGGCGATCTCGCAAATCTGTTGACAGGCGCCCAGCACATCGCCCGTCTGCCCGCCCAGGTGCTTCTGAGCCAGCGCCCCGGTCAGCCAGCCAGAAACGGCGACCGCGCCGATGCTTTGCGCGACCATCGCTAAAGCCGTCGGAACGTCAGCCGCTAAGAAGAAACAGCCGACGGCCGCGAGCAGGGCAAGTGCAGAGCCGGTGAGTGCCGCAGGCAGGCGAGGGCGGCCCAGCGCAGCGGAGGCGCCATCTGGTCGAGCCAGGGGCAGCCAGGCGGCAACAAACATCGCGCCACCCCGGCTCAGCCCAGCGATCGCGCAGAGCGCCGCCGCCGCGACCGTTGGGCTCGTCTCGAGCAGAGCCGCCAGACAAGACACCCGGATACCGACGCCCAGGATCAGCGCCAGCGTGCCGTAGCTGCCAATGGTCGGATCGCGCATGATCTCAAGCTTGCGCTCGCGGGTGCGCCCGCCGCCGATCCCGTCCGCAAGGTCCGCCAAACCATCTTCATGCAGGGCCCCGGTCATGATGATCAGGACGGTGACTGTTAGGGTGGCGGCAAGCAAGGGGTGTGCGCCAAGGGCCGACAAAGTCAGGAGCGCGAGCGCGCCCAAGGCTCCGACCAAGACGCCGACAAGTGGAAACACACGCGCGAATCCGTCCGCCGAAACAATCGGGTCCGCAGCCTCCCGAGGATGCTCGGGCAGGGGAAGGCGGGTTGAGAAGCGCAGGCCCCGCCAAAAATCAAAAAACGCAGACATGAAACTGGCCTACGCACCGCTACGGCGCGGCGCAAGCATCACCTGCGCACAGTCTGAACCCGGTGCAGGCCCGCACGCGGCGACAAGTCAGATTGCGCCGGGCGGTTTGGCTGCGCTAAGCGGCCCGCAACGCGCCTCCAAGACAAGCAAGGACAAGCTACGTGCCCACAGCCAGCGGCCTGCCATTCGACGACATCCGGGACCTTCTGACGACCCTGCCAGAGCCTGATGCGGCTGCCCGCGAAAGGGCGGCCTTGCGCAACTTGAACCTCCTGAAACCCGCAGGGTCTCTCGGCCGGCTCGAGGAAATCGCGCTGTTCCTGGCAGGGTGGCAGGGCACCGAGAAGCCTGCAATCAACCGGCCAATTGTGGCGCTGTTTGCGGGCAACCACGGCGTTCACGCCCAGGGGGTCTCGAAATGGCCAATGCAGATCACCCAAACCATGGTGGATACGTTCACCCAGGGTGGCGCGGCCATCAATCAGATCTGTGCCGCCAATGGGTTGGGCCTGAAAGTATTCGATCTGGCGCTTGAGCATCCGGTGGATGATTTCACACAGGGGCCGGCCATGGATGAGCGAGGCTGCGCCGCCACCATCGCCTTTGGCATGGAAGCGGTCGCTGGCGGCGTTGACCTCATTGCCATCGGCGAGATGGGGATCGCCAACACCACTGCAGCTTCAGCGTTGTATGCCGCCCTGCTCGGCGGCACGGCGGAAGACTGGGTTGGCGACGGGGCGGGGGCTGACGACGCCCAGCTGGACCGCAAACGCGATGCCGTTCAACGGGGCCTCGACCTGCACGCAGATGCGGAAGGCGACCCGCTCGAGATCTTGCGCCGCTTCGGCGGGCGGGAGATCGCGGCCATGGTTGGCACGCTCCTCGCCGCGCGGGTGCAGCGGGTGCCCGTGCTGGTGGATGGCTTTGTAGCCACCTCGGCGGCGGCAGTCTTGCACGCGATGGCGCCGGAAAGCCTCGACCATTGTCTGTTCGCGCACCGGTCGGATGAGGCAGCGCATGGCCGCGCGCTCGACCTGATGGGCAAGGCGCCTTTGCTCGATCTTGGCATGCGGCTCGGCGAGGGATCGGGCGCGGCGCTTGCGGCGGTGTTGGTCAAAACGGCGGCTGCCACGCATTCCGGCATGGCGACGTTCGCCGATATCGGCCTGCCCGAGGTGACGAGCGTCAGCTAGGCCAATCGACCGGCGTCAGGCCGCAGCGCGCTCACGCCTGCTGGCGGGCTGATCAACCGCCGGGATGGCTTCAATCACCCGGTCAGCTGGGAACAGAGCGCGCACCACCGTGCCCTCGCGCAGCTTCGAATGCAGCTCGAATCGTCCGCCCATGGTCTTCATTAACGCCTGCACGATGGGCAAGCCGAGCCCGGTGCCTTGTTCTGCGTTCTTAATGGCGATGGAGCCTTGGCCGAAGGACGACAGCACAACCGGGATCTCATCTTCGGGGATCCCCGGGCCGGTGTCGCGCACCTCAAGCATCTGCCCGCCATCATGGGTCTGGCTCACGGTCAGCACGATCTCGCCGCCCTTCGGCGTGAACTTGATCGCGTTCGATAATAGGTTCAGCGTGATCTGACGCACCGCGCGTTCGTCGGCCCAAAGTTTGGGCATGCCTTCACCATAATGCTCGCTGAGCGTGATGGATTTGCCCTTCGCCTTCATCGACAGAAGGTGCGCGGCTTCTTCCACCGCAAAGCCAAGCTGGACAGGCTCTTCGACCAGTTCGTGACGGCCCGCTTCGATCCGCGACAGATCAAGGATCTCGTTGATCAGGTTCAAAAGGTGCGAGCCGGACTCGTGAATGTCCTTGGAATACTCCCGGTAATGGTCATTAGGCAGCTCGCCCAGCACCTCGTTTTTGAGCACCTCAGAAAAGCCAAGGATTGCGTTGAGAGGCGTCCGCAGCTCGTGGCTCATCGTGGCGAGGAAGCGTGATTTGGCAAGGTTGGCGTCGTCCGCGCGCCGCCGCGCTTCTTCGGCAATCCCGCGCTGCTGCTCGAGCTCCGCGATCACATCGTCCTTCTGCGCCCGCGCTTCGAGCAAGGCGAGGGTGGTTCGGTGCAGCTGTTGGGCGACGACCAGGAAGAACAGCTGAATGCCCAGCGCGCCCGCGGCCAGGATCAGGTTCAACAGGTCCCCGCGCACGCCAATCGACAAGGCGTAGCTCAGCGCAAACGGCAAGGTGGCGCACGCCGCCGCGATGGGCAGATGGTGGTTGAGCATGGCGCTGGTCGCCATCACCACGATCAGAACGGTGAACAGAAGGGGGTCGATCCCCGGATGGGCGCCCGAGACGTTGAGGAGATAAAACAGGACGGGCAGCAGCCCCCAAACCACGGAGCGTATCGCTTCGGCGATAGAAAAGCGCCGCACCCAGCGAACCGGATCGAGCGTGTCGACATCTTCGTCGGCCGCCCGTTTGGCAAGCATGTAGACAAGGATCTGCGCGGCAAACAGCATCAAGGCCCAGGCGGTGGCCACCAAAGCCGGCAGCACGAGGAACGCGCCAGCGATCACCAGTGCCGCAAAACCAAGCTGAAAACGCAGGCCACCAAGATGGTTGGTCGCAAACAGGCTGACGATCTGCTGCTCGAAGGTCAGCGTCTGCCCGGTGGCCGAGTTCAGCCGTTCACGCACGCCGCGCACCGCGCCACGCGTGTCCGCACGCCGCTCAGCCCGTGCGCGGCTTTGCGCGAGCGATGAAACGCCGGTGGCTTGCAGACGGTTGGACATAGACGCAGAACAGTCGCACTAAGGTTGGGCTCGGTGGGCACCTTGCCACGCGAGACACGGGACAGAACGACCCTGCGGAAGAATGGTAAATTTCGCCTTGCCAAGTACGGTTAACCAAAGATGAAGCGGGGTGCTCCTTCGGCCGATCTCGATGAGCTTTTGGCGGCAATCCGCGCCTGCCGGCGGTGCCGAGATGACCACCTGTATGGCGCGCCGCTGCCGCACGAGCCGCGCCCGGTGTTGCAGCTCTCTGGCCGTTCGCGCATCTTGCTCGCCGGTCAGGCACCGGGCGCGCGCGTCCACGCCTCTGGCCAGCCCTTCACCGACCCTTCAGGCGACCGGCTGCGGGATTGGCTGGGTGTGAGCGAACAGACATTCTACGATCCTGATCGGCTTGCCATCGTGCCCATGGGCTTTTGCTTTCCGGGCACCAACCCACGCGGCGCCGATCACCCGCCGCGGCGTGAATGCCGGCGTACCTGGCACGATGCGCTGTTCGCCAGCCGCCCGCCCTTTGATCTGACCTTGGTGATCGGGACCTATGCGCGCGATTACCACCTGCCAGCCCACAAGGGCGAGCCGCTGACGAAAACCATCGCCCGGCAACTTGAAAGCCTTGAGGCGACAAAGACGGCGCCCGTCCTGGTCCTGCCACACCCCTCCTGGCGCAACACCGCTTGGCTGAAGCGCAACCCATGGTTTGAAGCGCAACTGCTGCCGATCATCAAAGACCGTATCAGAAAAGCGCTTGATCGCGCATGATCTTCGCGCAATAGGGGCGAGAGCGCAGCAGGTGCGCAACGTTTTTGCTCAACCCGGAAGGTCTCATGTCTGACACCACGTTTGATGCCATCGATCGGCGCATCCTGGCGGCCCTCCAGGATGACGCAACCTTGTCGATGAACGAGATCGCCGCCCGGGTTGGCCTCTCTGCCACGCCCTGTTGGCGCCGGATCCAAAAGCTTGAGGAAGCGGGGATCATCCGGCGGCGGGTTGCGCTCCTCAACGGCAGCAAGATTGCCGCAGGCGTTGCGGTGTTCGTCTCGGTGCGGACCAACCAGCACACCGACGAGTGGCTGCGCCGCTTCGCCGAAGTGGTGGCGGCCATGCCCGAAGTGGTCGAATTCTACCGGCTGTCGGGCGATATCGACTATCTGCTGAAAGTCGTCGTGCCCGACATCAACGCCTATGACACCTTCTACAAGAAGCTCGTCGCGAAGGTGGACCTGTCCGACGTCTCATCATCGTTCGCGATGGAAGAGATCAAATACACCACCGCGTTGCCACTCGAATACATGCCGGTGGAAAAGCAGCGCACGACCACGAGCGTTTAAGTCAGCCGGGTGATCAGGCTCGACGTGTCCCACCGGCTGCCGCCACCCTTCTGCACCTCGGCGTAGAACTGGTCCACAAGGGCAGTGACCGGCAGAAGCGACCCATTCGCCGCCGCCTCGCTGAGCACGATCGACAGGTCCTTGCGCATCCAATCAACGGCGAAGCCATGGTCAAACTCGCCCTCGACCATGGTCTTCCAGCGGTTCTCCATTTGCCAGCTCTGAGCAGCGCCTTTCGAGATCACGTCGATGACCTTCTGCGGATCAAGCTCAGCGTTTTTGGCAAACGCCAGGCCCTCTGAAAGCCCCTGAAGCAGGCCGGCAATGCAGATCTGATTGACCATCTTGGTCAGCTGACCGGCCCCAGCGGGGCCCATCAGCCCAACTTGCTTGGCAAAGCAGCGGATGACGGGCTCCGAGCGTTCAAAGGTGGCCTCGTCGCCGCCGACCATCACGGTCAGCGCGCCGTTCTCGGCGCCCGCTTGCCCGCCGGAGACGGGTGCATCGAGAAAGTGGAAGCCATTTTGCCGGGCCGCCTCATCGAGGACCCGCGCCGCCTGGGCTGACGCGGTGGTGTGATCAACGAAGATGCTGCCGGACTTCATCGATTGAAATGCCCCGGCGTCGCCAAGGGTCACCTCGCGCAAATCGTCATCATTGCCCACGCAGGCAAACACGATGTCGCAGTCTTTGGCGGCCTCGGCGGGTGTGGGCGCCATGGCGCCGCCATGCTGCTCGACCCAGGCTTCGGCTTTGCTTTGGGTGCGGTTGTAGACGGTCACATCGTGGCCGCCCTTCGAGGCCAGATAGCCGGCCATCGGGTAGCCCATGACCCCAAGCCCAATGAAAGCAACTTTCGCCATAACCAGCCTTCCTTCTCGCAGCATTCAGCGTGCGGTCTCGAGCAGTTTCAGCAAAAGTTGCAGACATTTGCGCTCGCGAAACTGCGTGAAAACAAAGTGATAGAGGTTGGCCAACGGGCCAGCGCCTGTCGGCTAGGGTCTAGTGCGCAGCTCTTGTGTTGGCTAGGGGGAAAGCGACGGCGCGGTCGGCGCCCTCGGGGCAGTCTTGGGACAAGGGGTCAGTGCGACAGGGCGAGGTGCCGGGTGAGGCGACGTTCGAGCACATCCCACAGGCGGCGCACCGCCTCCACCGCGATCAGATAGAGCGCGGCGGCCCAGAAAAACGCCTGGAAGTTGAACGAGCGCGCATAGGCGAGGCTGGTGATCCCCATCAGGTCCAAGACCGTGACGATGGAGGCGATGGCCGAGCCCTTGATCATCAAGATCAGCTCGTTGCCCAGCGGGCGCAGGGCCACGATATAGGCCTGCGGCAGGATCACTTTGAAGAAGATGGGCCACCGCGACATGCCCAGCGCCATCGCCGCTTCTTCTTGGCCCTTGGGCAGCGACCCGATGGCGCCGCGCATAATCTCCGCCTGGTAAGCCGCAGTGTTCAGCGTGAAGGTGAGGATCGCGACGTAAAGCGGCTCGCGGAAGAACCACCACAGCCCGATGGCTTCAAAGGCGTCATTGAACTGGCCGACGCCGTAATAGAGCAGAAACAGCTGCGCCAGCAGTGGCGTGCCGCGGAAGAACGTGATGTAGCCGCGTGCGATGCCCGTCAGCCAGCGGCGCTTGGACAGCCGCGCCAGGGCAAGCGGCAGCGACAAGGCCGCGCCCAATCCAACAGATATCAGCACCAGCTGGAACGTGACGGCGATGCCTTCGAGGTACCGGAACCAATAGCGGTCAACGAGGCGCCAGTTGATGTTCGGGATGATCCACGCGGCGAGGACCAAGATGATCGCCGCTACCAGAAGCCGGTCAAACAGCGGCTTATCGAGCCCAAACGGCCCCCGCTCTGCGGGCGGGTTGGCCGGCGAAACCCGCGGTGGTGTGGCGCCGAGATCCGTCATCGTGCCGCAAAGCCCCTGTTGGCCTGCGCTTCAAGCCTGTTGACCCCGACCTGCGAGATCAGCGTGAAGAACAGATAGATGAGGCACGCAATCAGGTAGAAGAAGAACGGCTCCTTGGTCACCCCGACGGCGACTTGCGTTTGCCGCAACAGATCGTTGAGCGCGATCACCGACACCAAGGACGTGTCCTTGAGCAGGACAAGCCACAGATTGCCCAGGCCCGGCAAAGCGAGGCGCCACAGCTGTGGCAGCCGAACCAGCCGGAAGGTCTGCCAAGGCGACAGACCCAGAGAGCGGCCGGCCTCTGACTGGCCCTTGGGGATGGCCCGGATGGCGCCGAGAAACACCTCGGACGCGAACGCGCCGAACACGACGCCCAGCGCGATGACGCCGGCCGCGAAGCCAGAGATCTCAAACTGGCTGCCCGGCGCGATCATCTGCGTCAGCCGGTTCGCGCCGATCTGCACCATATTGTAGATGACGAAGAGCGTCAGAAGCTCAGGCAGGCCCCGGAACACGGTGGTGTAAACGTTACCAACCGCGCGCAGATAGCTGTTCGAGGATTCCTTGGCGAGCGCGATGGCCAGGCCCAAAAGCAGGCCGAAGGGAAGCGTGACCACGGCGAGGCGAATGGTCAGCCACGCGCCAGCGGCAATCTCATCGCCCCAGCCTGTGGGGCCCCATGCGATCAGTCCAAAAAGTTCGCCCATCAACCCTTGCCGCTCAAAGCGCCTGGGTCGGCGCTGGGCCGGGCGGCCGCAGCTTTCTCGCTGCGACCGCCTGTTGCTGTGTCAGCCTATTCGTTGGCCAAGAACGGGAACCACTCAGCGGCGAGCGCGTCGATTGTGCCATCGGCTTCAAGCGCGGTGATCGCCGCGTTCAACGTCTCGCGCAGCTCGTCATCTTCCTGGCGCAGCGCGATGCCCACACCGTTGCCGAAATATTCGGGGTCGGTGTAGTCGCCCGGCAGGTACATGCAGCAAGAGCCGTCATCGGTCTCAAGCCAATCCGCGGTGGCGCTTGAGTCCGCGAGCAGCAGGTCGATGCGGCCCGCGGCAAGATCGAGGTTTACCTCGTCCTGGGTCGGGTAGGGGCGGATATCGCTGTCGCCGTAAAGATCTTCGAGGAAGTTGGCGTGGATCGTCGCAGACTGGGCGCCGATCGTCAGGCCGGCCAGCGCCTCAGGCGTGGTCTCCGTGAGGCCCGAATCTTTGGCCGCGATGAAGCGTGCGGGTGTTGTAAAATACATCCGCGTGAAATCGACCACTTCCATCCGCTCTTCGGTGATCGACATGCCGGCCATGATCGCGTCGTAACGGCTTGCCAGCAGAGCGGGGATGATGCCGTCCCAATCCTGAGCGACGAACTCGCAGGTCACGCCTGCTTCTTCGCAGATGGCGTTGGCCAAATCGATCTCGAAGCCGACCAGGTTGCCGTCGGAATCGGTGAAGTTGTACGGAGGATACGCACCCTCGGTCCCGATGCGGACAGTGTCCTGCGCGGACACGGAAGCGGTACCGGCTGCAAGGCCGAACGTTGCGAGCGCCGCAACGGCGAAGCGGTGAAATGTCATGAAATGTTCCTGTTCCCTGGTTGCCCTTGAGGCCTCCGCGTCTTTTTAAACCCGCGCGGTTGGCTTCAAGTCGCCGCGCAGAACACACCATTTCCCCGGCGCATGCAACGGCCTAGCGCGCAGGCACTGCGCAATCGCTGTGCGCTGCCGCCATTTTCGGCAGGCACAGTGCGACCGTTTGGAGCATCTGCCGCTGCGGCCACCGAAACCGGTTGGGGCCACGTCCTCACCATGGTAGGGCGGTGTCCAAGACAGGAGCGATGCGTGTTTGACAAGATCAAGGGGCTGTTTGGCGCCGAAACACCTCCCCAGAGGCAACCGCTCGACGCCGTCTCGGCGGCGATCGATGAGGTGATCGACCCAAAGTCAGGCCGCACGATCGGTGAGACGGGGATCGTCTCGCAGCCAAGCTTGGCGGATGGCCGCTTGATCGTCACGCTGACCGTCGCCCCAGAGGATGTCGACATCTATCAGCCCGTGCGCGACGCGTTGGAAGCCGTGCTTTCCCGGGTTCCGGGCGTCGAGCAGACCTTTGTCGTTCTGACAAGCGACGCGCCGGCGGGCCGGGTCGCGCCGAGCTCGCAGCCGGCACCCCAAACGCCCCCGCAGACGCCACCGGCCGCGCCGCAGCCGGCGGGAGGGACGCCGCCAAGCCAGGTGGGCGGGATAGATTTTTCCGGCATCGGCGCTGTCATCGCTGTCGCATCGGGCAAGGGCGGTGTTGGCAAATCGACGACCACGGCGAACCTCGCGGCGGCCTTCGCCTCGCAAGGCTTATCGGTCGGGGTCCTCGATGCCGATGTGTACGGGCCCTCTATGCCGAAACTGTTCGGCGTGTCGGGGCCGCCGGTCTTCGGCGATGACAAGAAGGCCACGCCGCCCGTCGGCCACGGCATCAAAGTGATGTCGATGGGCTTTCTGGTCGACGAGGACACGGCCATGGTCTGGCGCGCACCGATGGTTGTGTCGGCGCTGCGGCAGATGCTCAGCGATGTGCGCTGGGCGCCGCTCGATCTGCTGCTGATCGATATGCCGCCGGGCACAGGCGACACGCAGCTCACCATCTCGCAGCAGGTGCCGCTGGATGGCGCGATCATCGTCTCGACCCCGCAGGACTTGGCGTTGATCGATGCGCGCAAGGGCGTCGCGATGTTCGAAAAGGTCCAGGTGCCAATCCTTGGGCTCGTCGAGAACATGAGCGTCTTTGTCTGCCCGAACTGCGGGCAAGCAACGCCGATCTTTGGGCATGGCGGCGCGCGCGCCGATGCTAAACGCCTCGGCGTGCCGTTCCTCGGAGAGGTGCCGCTGCATATGATGATCCGTGAGACGTCCGACGCCGGCACCCCAGTGGTCGTGACGGAGCCCGACGGTCCGCACGCAGCGGCCTACAAATCGATTGCGGACGTTGCGTGGCAGGAGGTCGCTGCGCGAAAGGCCGGCAAGCGGCAGCCGCCCACCATCATCATAGAAGATGATCTATGAGGCCTGCTCAGCCAAGCTGGCCCGTCGTTCGAGCGCGTTCGACACAAGGCCGCTGAGGAGCGCCAGCACCGACAGCGTCAGCATGATGATCACCAGGGGCCAGATGCCCAGATGCGTGAACCAGCCGACGAGCACGGTCGCCACCGCCCCCATCATCACTTGCAGCCAGCCGGCGAGGCCCGAGGCCGTCCCCGCCATATCGGGCCGAACCGACAGCGCGCCGGAGAACGTGTTTGGCAGGCACAACCCGTTGGCAAGCGATGAGAGGAGCATGGGCGCAAACAGGGTGAGCGGATGTAGCCAGCCGGCCAGCAGCATCGCCGCAAGGCCGAGCATCGCAACCAGCGAGACAATGTTGCCGGCGAAGATCATGGTCGGCGGGCCGATCGACTCGCTGAAGCGGCCCGCGAGGAAGTTCCCCACCGCATAGCCCGCCGCCAGCATGGCAAAGTAGAGGCCGTAGCCTGTCGGGCTGAGCCCCAGTTCGCGCTGGGCAATGAGCGGTCCGCCGCCCAAAAACGCAAAGAAGATCGCCGATGCCAGCGCACCGGTCGTGGCAAAGGCCCAGAACCGCGGCTCGCTCGCCAGCGCCCTATGGCTGCGAACCAGTGCCCGCGGTGCAAAGCTCGGCAGTGGTTGCAAATTGGTTTCCGGCAGCGCCATCACCGTCGCGATGGAGATGCCAAGGCCGATAACGATCAGAAGGTCGAAGGACGCGCGCCAGCCGTAGAACCCATCGAGCACGCCCCCCAGCGCAGGGCCCAGCATCTGCGCGATGGCCATGCCCATTGTCACATAGCCCAGCAGGCTCGCGGCCGTTTCGCGCGTTGAGATATCGCGGACGATGGCGCGCCCGAGCACCATGCCCGCGCAGGCGCCCGCCGCCTGAAACGCGCGCCCGACAATCAGCGCTTCAATGCTGGTCGCCATGCGGCAATACACCGTGGCGACCAGAAACAGCGCCAGCCCGATGAGCAAGATGCGTCGCCGTCCGTACCGGTCGGACAGCGGCCCGATGATCAGCTGCGCGTTCGCGACCACGAACAGGTAGACCGACAAGGTGAGCTGAACTTCCGCGTCGGTCGCCATCAATTCGGAGGCGAGGCCCGGCAGGGACGGCAGGTAGATATGCATCGCCAGCGGACTGATCGAAACAATCAGCACCAGCAGCAAGGTCGATGGCCGCCGCTCAAGGCCTGGTGTGCTTGTCTCGGAGACCATCGGAATCGTTCACCGCCGTTGGCGACCAAACGTTCGTCGCCGTAATTGCGCGCAAAAAGGGCGCCGCCAGCGGCGACGCCCTCCAAAGGTCAGATTTTAGAGCGGGCGCGGCCGCCCGCCAAGGGCGTGGTTACACGCTGGCGCCAACCACGCCGTTCGGCTGGCCCTTCTGGGCCGTGTCGCGGGTGGGTTCGGGCTTGCGGTCACCGCCAAAAAGGGCGCGGAGCATGCCAGTGGCGGCCTGTGAGCGGGCGCGGCGCCCGGCGAGAATGTGCGGCAGAAGATCGGTGCGGGATGTGTCGTACAGCATCGGGGGGTCCTTTCAGAACTTCAATGTGTCTTGAGGCGTGACCGGACATTGCCCCTTGCAAACCGGGCTGACAAACGGGTAGTTTTACACTTCACATAAAGAAATTCGAACTGAAAGCCCTGTGAGCCGCCTGCCAACCCTCAATGGACTGCAAGCTTTTGAAGCGGTCGCGCGCTCGATGAGCTTCTCATCGGCGGCCGACGAGCTGAGCTTGACGCCCTCGGCGGTCAGCTATCAGGTGCGCTCGCTCGAAGAGCAGTTGGGGACGCCGCTTTTTGAGCGTCTCAACCGCGCCATCGCGCTGACCGAAGCCGGCGAAGCGCTGTACCCGGATGTGCGCGAAGCGTTCGCCCGCATGCGGCTTGCGGTCGACCGGCTCTCGGCCGATACGCCCGACGATGTCCTGGTGGTCTCGACGGGCCCTAGCTTCGCGGCCAAGTGGCTCGCGCCGCGCTTGTTCTCTTTCATGGATGAGCACCCCGAGATTGAGGTGCGGATTTCGGCGAGCTTGAAGCTGGTGGATTTCGCCAAGGACGGGATCGACGTCGGCGTCCGCTTTGGCGGCGGCAACTATCCCGGCCTCGAGCAGTACCGCCTTCTGGGGGACGAACTGACGGTGCTCGTATCGCCCACCTTTGTCGGCGATAACCCGATTGCCGTGCCAAAGAGCGTGGTGGACCTACCGTTGATCATCGATGAATCGATGAGCTCTTTTCCCAACCCGCCGGGATGGAAAAACTGGTTCGCGCATGCGGGGGTCGACGGCCCGGGGACGATCCGTGGGCTCAGCTTCAACCATGCCGACCACGCCATTGACGCGGCCATCCGGGGGGCGGGTGTGGCGCTGGCGCGGACATCGCTTGCCCAAGCCGATATGGATAGCGGCCTGCTGGTCGAGCCGTTCCCGCAACTGAGGCTCTCAACACCGCTGACCTTCTACCTGGTCATGCCGCCCACCGCGCGCCTCAAGCCAAAGGTCGCGGCCTTTACCGCATGGATCATCCGCGAAATGGGCCTTCCGCAAGAGGCGGGGGCTGGCTAGCTGCCCTGGGTTCGCCGGACCTGCCGCTCACGCAACACCATCGCAATACCGGAGCCGACCAGGATGGCGATGCCGACCAGCATCAGCGTGTTGGGTTGGTTGCCGAAGACGAACAGATCGATCAACAGGGCCCAAAGCACGATTGAATACCGGAACGGCGAGGAAACGGAGACGTCGCCCGTGCGCATGGCCACGGTCACCGCAAGATAGCCTAGTGTCAGAAAACACGCTGCCGCGCCCAAAAGCGCCAGCGATTGCGGGCTCGGGGTCACCCAGTCCTCAAACGGCGCCATGGCAAACCCCAGCATCATCACCGAGGCACTTGTGACGAGGTTGATTGAGATCGCCGGCAGGCTCCTATCGATCGTGCGCGTGGTCATGTCGCGCAGCACGTAGAAGATCATCGCGCCGACCGCCCAGAGGCTGGCGGGCTGGAAGCTGTCGCCGCCCGGCTGGATAACCAGCAACACCCCGCCAAAGCCAACCAAGATGATCAGCCAGCGCCGCCAGCCGACCTTCTCGCCGAAGACGAGGGCGGCGACAGCGACGATGGCCAGCGGGATCATCTGCAAAACCGCATTGGCGCTCGCAATCGGTATGGCGATGATCGCATTGTAGTAGAGCACGGTCGCGACGCACTCAGCGCCCGCACGCATGCCAACCGCGCGATCTTTGAACGTCGGCAGCCGTTTGTACGCCCCTGTCGCGACAGCAAGCGCGACAAGAATCGCCAGGATCGCGATGCCCCGCAGCGCTAGCATCTGGCTAACCGGCAATTCATCCGAAGCGAGCTTGATGCAGCTGTCCGTGCCGATAAACCCGACCATCGCGAGGCACGTGGCGATGATCCCCCGCGCGTTCGGTGAGAGGGTCTGCAGAAGGGGCATGGGCGGCTTTCGTTCGGCAGAGGGGCCGATTGGGGGGTGCTCTGTTCTAGGGATAGGCTAAAATGGCAGCGCAGCAAGGGCTAAACGCTTGTCGGCGAGTTGGCTGGCCTGAGCTCGGATGTGAGGCTAGCGATAAAGTTGGAAGCCATGGAGCAAACACAGAGCAGCCGTTGGCCAACCGAATTGAGGCTGCTCAAGGGTCGCAAAACCCTGACTGTTCGCTTTGACGATGGCCTGGAAGCAGCCCTTCCAGCGCAGCTTTTGCGGGCGTTCTCGCCATCAGCCGAGGTCCAGGGCCATGGCAGCGGCCCGCTTCGTGCTGTGCCAACACCTGCCGATGTTACGATTACCAACATCGAGCGCGTCGGCGGCTACGCCGTGCGCCTTGCCTTCAGCGATGGGCACGCGACCGGCTATTACACCTGGGCGTTTCTTGAGGAGTTTGCGCTATCGCTCGATGCGAAGGCCGAGGCCTTTGAGACCGTGCAAAACGCCGCATCCGCATGAGGCCCGAAAAACCTTGAAGGTTCGGCGCGTCCCCCCATCCTTGCAGTGCGGCGTGAGAGAGGGAGAGCCCAAATGAGGATGACGCGGCATGGCAACGATCTGCTGGTTACTGACCAGTCGCTGGGCCTCGGAACCTTCCTGGTTGCCCTCGGCGTGTTTCTGCTCGCCGCTGCTTTGGGCCGTTTGGTCGATCCAGACCTGCGGCTGACCCTTGCCACCGCCGCCTACGCTGTCGCGGGCGCTTT
>JAHCMG010000124.1 GCA_019192585.1 Devosiaceae bacterium MH13 | reverse complement strand
CGCCCGACTGGCTCGATGGGGCGCTGGTGATTAACGATGTGGTGGGCATCAGCTACATCCGGATCGCCATCTTCGTTTTGGCGATCGTCTTCCTGTGCCTCTACCTGTTCGTCATGAACAAAACGCGCCTTGGCCTCGAAGTGCGCGCGGTGACGCAGAACCCGAAGATGGCTGCGTCCATGGGCATCAACCCCGATCGCATCAACATGCTCACCTTCGGCTTCGGCTCGGGCATTGCCGGCGTCGCGGGCATCGGCATCGGCCTGTTCGGTCAGGTCACCACCGAGATGGGCCAGCAGTACATCGTCCAAAGCTTCATGACGGTCGTTGTCGGCGGTGTCGGCAGCGTGTGGGGCACACTCGCAGGCGCCGGCATGATCGGCGGGCTCCAGAAATTCATCGAGTTCTTGAACCCTTCCAACACGCTGGCGGCCCAAACCTACATGATCCTGTTCATCATCCTGTTCATCCAGTTCCGGCCACGCGGCATCGTCGCGCTCAAAGGCCGCGCGGCGGAGATGTAAGGATGGGAGCAATGCGCGCGCTGACACAGAAGCCCAACCCAATCGTCATGCCCGCCCTTGTGGCGGGGATCCATCCCTCGCTTTGCCAAACAAGCGGTCTGTCGACGGTCACGGCATGGATCCTCGGGTCAAGCCCGAGGATGACGTTCGGTGGAGTGGCCACGCGCGGGGGTCAGACCTGATGGAACGCACCTTCCTCATCAAGAACCCCTCGGTGATGGTCTTCATCGCGCTGCTCGCGCTGTTCACCGTCGCCGTCACCTTCCTCTCAGAGGGCCTCGGCACAGGGTTCATCTCCACCGCCATGGTCAAAACGCTCGGCATGACGCTGTGCTTCTGCCTCATCGCCATCGCGATGGACCTTGTCTGGGGCTATTGCGGCATTCTCTCGCTCGGCCACTTCGCCTTCTTCGGGCTCGGCGGCTACATGATCGGCATGTGGCTGATGTACGCGCGAACCGAGGACATCGTGGCCGCCTCGCTCGCCAACGCCGAACTGCCACCCACTGAGCAGGAGGTCGTCGACGCCATTGGCACGCAAATCTTCGGTGTGGTCGGATCGTCCGAGTTCCCCTGGGTATGGGCCTTCGCCGACAGCTTGCTGATCCAGCTCATCTTGGTTGTCGCCGTTCCAGGCCTCCTGGCCCTTATCTTCGGTTGGCTGGCGTTCCGGTCTCGGGTCACGGGCGTCTATCTTTCGATCCTCACCCAAGCGATGACGCTCGCCCTGTCGCTCTACCTGTTCCAGAACGATAGCGGCCTGCGCGGCAACAACGGCCTGTCCGGCCTCCAGAACATCCCCGGCATGGCCGACACACCGCAAAGCACCCTGTCGGTCTGGTTCTTTTGGGCGTCGGCGGTGGCACTCGCCGGCGGCTATCTGTTTGCCGCATGGGTCGTCTCGGGCAAGTTCGGGTCGGTCATTCGCGGCATCCGCGATGATGAGGCGCGCGTGCGCTTCCTCGGCTACCCAGTGGAGGGCTACAAGCTCTTCGTCTTCACGCTGACGGCCGTGATGGCGGGCATTGCGGGCGCGCTGTACTACCCGCAGGCTGGCATCATCAACCCCGCCGAGGTGGCGCCGATCGCATCGATCTATCTCGCTGTGTGGGTGGCGATCGGCGGGCGCGGACGGCTTTATGGCGCGGTCATCGGCGCGGCCTTCGTCTCGCTTCTGTCGACCTGGTTCACCGGCGGGCGCGTGCCCGACGTCAACCTTGGCTTCTACACCATCGAATGGGTCAGCTGGTGGCAGGTCGCGCTCGGCGTGTCGTTTGTGCTCGTCACACTCTTCGCACCCAAAGGGATCGGCGGGCTGGTTGATCTGTTCATCAACCGCAAGACGCCTGACCGCCACGGTGAGGACCTCGGCCCCGACAAAGGTTCGCTGCGCGAGAAGGAGGCCGACGCGTGAGCACGCTTCTCGAAGTCTCCGGCATCTCGGTGAGTTTCGATGGCTTCAAGGCCATCAACAACCTCTCCTTCTCCATCGGGCCCGCCGAACTGCGCGCGATCATCGGCCCCAATGGCGCCGGCAAGACAACCTTCATGGACATCGTCACCGGCAAGACACGCCCCGATGAGGGCCAAGTGCTTTGGGGCGAGAAGAGCCAATCCCTCCTGCGCCTGTCCGAAAGCCAGATCGCCCAGACCGGTGTTGGCCGCAAATTCCAGCGGCCGACCGTGTTTGAGGATCAATCCGTCGAAGACAATCTGCTGCTGGCGCTCAAGAAGAACCGCTCGCCCCTCTCCGTCCTCGGCTTTCGAAAGTCCTCAGCCGATGGCGACGCCATCGCCGCGCTCGCCGATGAGATCGGGCTTGGCGATCAGCGTCCGCGCAAGGCCGGCGAACTGTCCCACGGGCAAAAGCAGTGGCTCGAAATCGGCATGTTGCTGGCGCAAGACCCTCAACTCTTGCTCGTCGATGAGCCCGCCGCGGGCATGACCCTTGCTGAGCGTGAGCACACCACGGCCCTCCTCAAACAGGCCGCCAAGACCCGCGCGGTCGTCGTTGTCGAGCACGATATGGAATTCGTCCGCCGCCTCGAATGCAAGGTGACAGTGCTGCACGAAGGCTCCGTGCTCGCGGAGGGTTCGCTTGATCACGTCACCCAGAACCAAGAGGTCATCGATGTCTATCTTGGCCGGTGAGCCGGAGCGCGCGCCATGCTGAGCGTTGAAGGCCTCACCTTGCACTATGGCAGCTCGCAGATCCTCTACGGCGTCGACCTTGAGGCGCAGGCGGGCCAAGTCACCTGCGTGATGGGCACCAATGGCGTGGGCAAAACAAGCCTTC
>JAHCMG010000123.1 GCA_019192585.1 Devosiaceae bacterium MH13 | reverse complement strand
GGCGACCGCGATGTGGTGCAGGACGCCAAAGTAGATCGGCGCTTGGGGCAGGGCCAGCCAGCTGCCGACATTGACTGCCGAGGCAGCCAGCACCAGCAAAGCGAGCCGGCGAAGAAAAGGCCGGCTTTTGATCAGCTCTTGTCCCCGGCTTGCGGCGGCATGCGCGGCCAGCGCCAGTGCCGCGCCGCTGATCACCAGAAAGCTGCCGGCGATCCACGGGGCGATGGCGGCGAGTGCCGCGTCTCGCCCGGCCGTCCATGCGACCGCGCCGAATTGCACCGCATTCCATGCGGCGTGAAAGACGATCATCGCGACGAGCGCCGCGCCACGGGCGCGATCAAGCCATACCAAGCGCGGCATGCCGGCGGCGGAAGTGTCTTCGGTCTTGGGCGCCTGCGCCAGGGCCATTGCACCACCTTTCGATCAAGTTGCCGGCCATTGTGCAACGCCGTAGGAAAGGGCCAACGTCAGTATCGAAGGTCCGCCGATTTGTTCAATGCCATTGTGATTGCCAACCGCGGTGAGATTGCGTGCCGCGTGATCAAAACAGCGCGGGCCATGGGTATTCGTACCGTCGCGGTCTATTCCGAGCCCGATGCTTCGGCATTGCATGTGCGCATGGCAGATGAGGCGGTGGCGATCGGCCCGGCGCCGGCGGCTCAGTCTTACCTGGTGGCAGACGCGATTATCGACGCGTGCAAGAAGACCGGCGCTGACGCTGTGCACCCCGGCTATGGCTTCCTGTCGGAGCGGTCCGCCTTCGCCAGCGCGCTCGCGGACGCGGGCATCACGTTTATCGGCCCGAACCCCCACGCCATTGAAGCAATGGGGGACAAGATCACCTCTAAGAAGGTCGCGGCGGATGCGGGCGTTTCCACCGTTCCAGGCTATCTGGGCGTTCTCGAAAGTGCGGACGAAGCGATCCGCATTGCCGACGAGATCGGCTACCCGGTGATGATCAAGGCGTCGGCCGGAGGCGGCGGCAAAGGCATGCGCATCGCCTACTCCGCCGACGAGGTCCGCGAGGGGTTTGATCGGTCGCGCTCAGAAGCTGCATCCTCGTTTGGCGATGACCGCCTGTTCGTCGAAAAGTTCATCGAGAACCCACGTCATATCGAGATCCAGGTGCTTGGCGACAAGCATGGCAACTGCATCTATCTGGGCGAGCGTGAATGTTCGATCCAGCGGCGCAACCAAAAGGTGATTGAAGAGGCGCCGTCGCCCTTACTTGATCCCGAGACGCGCAAACGGATGGGCGAGCAGGCGGTCGCGCTCGCCAAGGCTGTGGACTATGATTCGGCGGGGACCGTCGAGTTTGTGGTCGGCCAGGACAAGAGCTTCTACTTCCTTGAGATGAACACGCGGCTGCAGGTTGAGCACCCGGTCACCGAGCTCATCACTGGGGTCGATCTGGTCGAGCAGATGATCCGCTCGGCGGCGGGCAAACCGCTCTCCATCAGCCAAGATGATGTCACACTGGATGGGTGGTCGGTTGAGTCGCGCGTCTATGCCGAAGACCCTGTCAGGGGCTTTCTGCCTTCTATCGGCCGCTTGACCCGCTACGTGCCACCTGAAGAAGCGAGCGAAGGCGGCGTCACCGTTCGCGTCGACACCGGCGTCGTCGAGGGATCGGAGATTTCCATGTTCTACGATCCCATGATCGCCAAGCTGGTGACCCATGGGCCGGACCGCGCAACCGCGATCGAGGCGATGGAAACCGCGCTCGACCGGTTCCAGATCGCGGGCATCGAGCACAATATCGGCTTTCTCTCCGCGTTGATGGGTCATCAGCGCTGGAAGGATGGCACGCTCAGCACGCACTTTATCGCCGAAGAGTTTCCCGACGGCTACGTCTCGCCCAAGCCGGACGGTGATGAGGCTCGCGCCTTTGCGGCGGTGGCGCTGAGCATGGAGCTGGTGCATCGGAAGCGACTAGATCATCTGACAGGCCGGCTGCGGCCACACGCGGGTGGGCTCATCGATGAGTGGTCGGTTTTTCTCGATGGCGTGCGCATCGATTGCACCGATGTCGACGGCGCGCTCAATGGGGATGGCGGGCCTGGGCTTTCCGTCTCCGCCAACATTGATGGAACGACCGTTCACATAGCGAGCCGTTGGACACCCAGCGACACCCTCTGGGAAGGCACCGTCGATGGCGCGCCCTTGGTGCTGCGCGTGGCGCGCGACGGACACCTGGTGCGTTTGGAGCGCCGCGGGGCGCGTTCCACAGCGCTGGTGGTGCGGCAAGACTTGGCGCCGCTTGTGGAGCTGATGCCCGAGAAGGTGGCGCCTGACACGTCCAACTTCCTTCTGTGCCCCATGCCTGGCCTCGTCGTCAGCATAGACGTCGCCGAGGGCGACCAGGTCCAAGCGGGCCAGCAGCTCGCCATTGTCGAAGCGATGAAGATGGAGAATGTGCTGCGCGCCGAGCGTGATGCGACCGTCAAAGCCGTCCGAGTGGAAGCAGGCCAAAGCCTTGCTGTCGACGAGATCATGATCGAGTTCGAGACGGCCGACTAGCCGGCCAACGGCTTATGACTTGGGCCGCTCGCCAACCGGCTAACGCGCTCTACGCACCTGCACGCACGGTTGGATTGCCCGCTCAGTACCGCCGGAACAGCGCCACCAGCTTGCCCTGAACCTTTACGCGATCGGGGCCGAAAATCCGGGTCTCGTAGGTTGGGTTCGCCGCTTCAAGCGCGACCGAGCCCCCACGCTTGCGGAGCCGTTTCAGCGTGGCTTCCTCATCATCGACAAGGGCGACGACGATCTCGCCGGTGTCTGCTTGATCGGTCCGTTTGATGAGCACCGTGTCGCCATCGAAGATGCCCGCGTCGATCATCGAATCTCCGCGCACTTCGAGAGCGAAATGCTCGCCGCCCGCAATCAGTTCCGCTGGTACGGACACCGAGTGGCTGTGCGATTGGATGGCCGAAATCGGCGTACCCGCCGCGATGCGGCCCATGACCGGCACAGAGACGCTGTCACCGGCTGATACCGGCTCTGGGGCAGGGCGGCTGGGTTCCGAGCGTCCGCCAGAGCCTTCGATGACGCTAGGGACGAAGCCGCCGCGTGTTTTCATGCTGGGATTGCTTGATTCAGGCAGACGGATCACTTCCATCGCCCGGGCCCGGTTGGGCAGCCGCCGGATGAAGCCACGCTCTTCAAGCGCCGTGATCAGCCGGTGAATGCCCGACTTGGACTTGAGGTCAAGCGCGTCCTTCATTTCATCGAATGAGGGCGGGACGCCGGACTCGCGCAGGCGTTCGTGGATGAACATCAACAGTTCATGCTGCTTTGGCGTCAACATCGGTCGGCCCCTCGTTATGCATCTTTCTTTGGCGTACACGACTCACCGTGAACACATGATGAACAAATACATGTTCTTGATGTGTTCTACAAGGGGCTATTCAGGACGTGAGGCGAAGGGTGACGTCCGCTGGTGACGAACGGGTCAGAACGGTATCGATGTTCGGCAGGTCATTGCCGTCGATCCAGGCTTTGGCGCGGGCCGGTTCCCAGCCGACATCGTGCCATCGGGCCAGCAGCCGCTCGACCAAAGTGTTGCGCGCCACGTCGATCATCACGGTGAGCGCGAATAGCGTGCGGAGCTGCCGCCAGGGGTCCGCGTCCAGCAGCAGGTAATTGCCCTCAACGATCACGATCTGTGTGGAGCGGGGGACCAGGTGTGCGCCGGCGCGGGCCAGATCGCGGTCCCGGTCAAACAGCGGAATCGCAACGGCATCCTCGGCATTGGCCACCAGCCGTTCGAGCAGGGCGTGAAAGCCTCCCACATCGAACGTGTGTGGCGCGCCTTTGCGGGTTTGGCATCCGTTCTCTTCCAGCACCGCATTGTCGTAGTGGAAGCCGTCCATGGGCACCACGGCGCTTCGTCCGGGATGGCCTTGGTTCAGCGCGGTGCAAAGGCTCTGGGATAGAGTCGATTTGCCGCTGGCTGGCGGGCCGCAAAGCGCAACCAGATGCCGTGGTCCCCGGCAGGCGCCCTCTATTGCCGCAAGCAGTTCGGCTTCGGTGGTGAGGGTTTTGGTCACGGCGGGCCGCCGTACGCTAGGCGGCCTCCGCCATCTCTGGCGGTTGCTTGGCGCCGGTCATGAACTGCACCGCCTCGGACATCGAGTAGGCGTCTGGCTTGATCATGCAGATGCGCTTGCCCAGGCGGTGGATGTGGATGCGGTCGGCGACCTCAAACACGTGCGGCATGTTGTGGCTGATCAAAATGATCGGGATGCCGCGGCCCCGGACATCGCGGATCAGCTCCAGCACTTTGCGGCTTTCTTTAACGCCCAAGGCCGCGGTCGGTTCATCTAGGATGATCACCTTAGAGCCAAAGGCAGCCGCGCGTGCCACCGCGATGCCCTGCCGCTGGCCGCCCGACAGCGTCTCGACGGCCTGGTTGATGTCTTGAATGGTCATCAGGCCTAGCTCGTTGAGCTTGTCGCGGGCGAAGGCTTCCATCGCCTGGCGATCGAGCTTGCGGAACACCGAGCCTAAGACGCCAGGTTTGCGAAGCTCGCGGCCCATGAACATGTTGTCCGCGATCGACAGGGCAGGCGACATAGCCAGCTGTTGGTACACGGTCTCAATGCCCGCTTCGCGTGCCTCGATCGGGCTGCGAAAGCGCACCTTGTTGCCCTCAAGCCAAATCTCGCCATCGTCGGGCGCAACGGCGCCCGAGATCGCCTTGATCAGCGTTGATTTGCCGGCGCCATTGTCACCGATCACCGCAAGGATCTCGCCGGGCATCAGGTCGAAGTCGCAATGGTCGAGCGCGACGACCTTGCCGTAGCGTTTCACGAGGTTGCTGGCTTTGAGAATGGGCTCCATCAGGCGGCCACCTTTCTGATCCACTGGTCAACCGCGACGGCGGCTATGATCAACAGGCCGATCAACAGGTAGGTCCATTGCGCGTCCGCCCCGAGCAGCCGCAGGCCCAGCGTGAAGACGCCGACAATGATGGCGCCAAACAGCATGCCCAGGATCGAGCCGCGTCCGCCGAAGAGCGATATTCCGCCGATCACAACCGCGGTGATGGAATCGATATTCGCCAGCTGCCCTGAGGTCGGCGACACCGACCCGATACGGCCGATCAGTGCCCAGCCGGCAAAGGCGCAAATGAGCCCGGCCAGCATGTAAACCGAGATCAGTGTGCGTTTGACGTTGACGCCAGACAGCTCCGCCGCTTCCGGGTCGTCTCCCACCGCGTAGACATGGCGGCCCCATGCGGTGTGGCGCAGCACATAGGCCAGCACCAGCGTCAGCAGCACCATGAAGATCGCGCCGATCGTCAGCCGCGCGCCACCGATCTCAATGCTGGTGCCGAAGACCTGCAAAATAGGTGCTTCAGCGGCGATCGTCTGGCTGCGGATCGTTTCGTTGGCTGAATAAAGAAAGTTCGTGGCGAGCACGATCTGCCACATGCCCAAGGTCACGATGAATGGCGGCAGTTTAACGTGGGCCACCAGCCACCCGTTGATGAAGCCAATGCAGGTGCCAACGGCGAGGCCGCACACGATGGCGATTTCGGGCGGCAGGCCGTAGCGAAAGGCAAACTGGCCCATCACCACAGACGACAGAACCATGATCGCGCCGACCGACAGATCGATGCCGGCGGTGAGGATCACAAGCGCCTGCGCCGCGCCGACAATGCCGACGATCTGAACCTGTTGGAGGATCAGCGTGAGCGCAAAGGGAGAGAAGAAGCGTTGGCCGATCAGAAGGCCGAAAATGATGATCGAGGCGACCAGGACCGTCAGCGGCACAAGCGATGGCACCTGATGGAGCAAGTGCTGGAGCCGCGAGCCAAAGCCCTTCTTGTCGGTATCAAACTCCGCGACGCGCGTGTCAGCGCCCTTGGTTGCTGCTTCGAAATTGTCCGACGAGGTCATCCTGGCCCCTTGCTTCTGCGGCAAAGTGGTCGGCAACGCCCTTAAGCGTCAGCGGCTGGCGGTCTGCGGTGCGGGCAGCCGTTCGGCCGCCCGCACCGCGTGTCGTTCATGCTACGCAGGCGCTTAGCCCCAGCACAAGTCCGTACCTTCTTCGACGCCGATGCTGTCGACGCCATCCACCGGATTTGCGGTGACCAGCGCAACACCGGTGTCAAAGAAGTCTTTGCCCGGTGTCGGCGCGGGCAGGGTGCCGTCGGCTGCAAACGCTGCGATGGCTTCGATGCCGAGCGACGCCATCAGGAGCGGATACTGCTGCGAGGTCGCACCGATTACACCGTCAGCGACGTTCTGAACGCCTGGGCAGCCGCCATCGACGGACACGATCAGCACGTCATCCTGGCGGCCAATGGCCGTGAGCGCTTCGTAGGCCCCAGCGGCGGCCGGCTCATTGATTGTGTAGACAACGTTGATTTCGGGATCGACGGCGAGCAGAGCTTCCATGGCTTGGCGGCCGCCTTCTTCATTGCCGGCGGTCACTTCGTTGCCGACAATGCGCGGGTCGGTTTCGTCGCCCCAGCGGTTCGGGTCGCCAAGATCGATGCCGAAGCCTTGCAGGAAGCCCTGGTCGCGCAGCACGCCAACGGTGGGCTGGCTGACGGCAAGGTCGAGCATGGCGATGCGGGCGTTGGCAGCGTCATCGCCGAGGGCGGCAGCGGCCCACTGGCCGATCAGCTCACCGGCGAGGAAGTTGTCGGTCGCAAATGTTGCGTCGGCTGAATCAATCGGCTCGAGCGGGGTGTCGAGCGCAATCACCACGAGGCCAGCATCGCGGGCCTGCTGCACCGCCGGCACGATCGACGATGTGTCCGAGGCGGTGATCAAGATGCCCGATGCACCTTCGAGAATGCAGGTCTCGATCGCGGCCACCTGGGTTTCGTGGTCGCCATCAACGCGCCCAGCGAAGGTGAGGAGGTTGATGCCCAACTCATCGGCTTTGGCAGCGGCGCCTTCGCGCATCTTCACAAAGAACGGGTTGGTGTCGGTCTTGGTGATCAGGCAGGCCGTCACGTCGCCATGATTGTCGGCGGTCGCAACAGTTGTTGTGGCTGTGACGCCGGCGGCGGCAACGGCAGCGATAGCGGTGCTGGCGAGCAGTTTCTTCATATCATCCTCCCAAAGGATTTGGTTTTTTGTCCAGCGGCGCGTGGCCTTGTGTGGGCGTTTTCGCGCGATGGAGCGTCAGATAATCAGAGGCTCCGTTCATGGTCAATAAATAAATCAACTTGATTTAATAATAGGCAGTCCGGTAGCCTGCGCGCGGAGGATGCGCCATGGACTGGCCTGTGAATTCCGCTGCCGAACGCCAAAACTACCCGCAAAATGCGGTCACACCGTCGGGCGTGCGGAACCATAACGAGCGCCTTGTGCTCTCCGTTGTGAAGCGCGAAGGCCATGTGGCGAGCTCGCAGATTGCGCGGCTGACCTCCCTTTCCGCGCAGACGGCCTCCACCATCACCCGCTCGCTTGAAGCCGACGGCATGCTGCTGCGTGGCGCCCCCCAAAAGGGCAAAGTGGGCAAGCCTTCCGTTCCGGTGGCGCTGAACCCGGAGGGTGCGATGGCCTTCGGGCTTCGGGTGGGGCGACGCGGGGCTGACCTCGTCTTGATAAACCTTGTTGGTTCCATCGTCGCTCGGCGCGAGGTTCAGTACGCCTATCCATTGCCCCACGCGCTCGAAGACTTTGTTGAAGCGGCGATGGGCGCGATCATCGATGACCTTCCCAAGCGGCTGGCCAGCCGGATCCAAGGTATCGGCGTCGCAACGCCGTTTGGCCTCTGGCACAAGCCCGAGGCAGCGGGCGCCCCGCCTGGCGGAATGGATGCCTGGCGCGGCTATGAGTTTGCCCGCGGTTTCTTCCGCTTCACGAGCCTGCCGGTTCTTGTCGCCAACGACGCGACCATGGGATGTGGCGGCGAGCGCATGTTTGGCGCTGGCCGGACGCTCAGCGACTTCCTGTATTTCTATGTCGGCGCGTTCGTCGGCGGTGGGCTTGCTTTGGGCGGGCGCGTGTTCCTGGGCGCGGGCGGCAACGCCGCTGCGGTGGGCTCGATCTTGGTGCGCGCCGGCGATGAGCAGCCCAACCAGCTCGTCCACACCGCCTCTATCTATCTGTTAGAGCGACAGATTTCCGCGCGGTCTGGAGCGGACGTGAAGCTTCGGCCCGACTCGCCGGAATGGACGCTTGATGATCCGCTGATCGACCAGTGGGTGTCTGAGACGGCGAAAGCGCTCGCCAGCGCCGCGGTCTCCTCAGCCGCGCTTGTCGATGTCCGCGCGGTGATTATCGATGGCGCCTTTCCCGACGGGATCAAAACAGCGATCCGCGAACGGATGGCGCAGGCGATCGACCAGATTGATCTGCTTGAGCTTTCGGCCATCAGCGTCTTTGGCGGAGAGTTGGGGCGCGATGCCGCGGCGATGGGTGCGGCCTATGAGCCGATCTTGGCGGCGCACTTTCTTGAAGGCAGCCAATTTGGCGGCGCGAAAGGGGCGGCGGCCGACACGATCTAGCGGGGCAGCTCCATGATCTGGCAGGCGTCGCCCGGCTCTAAAGCCGGGGCATGGGCGGGCCGAACCAGAAGTGCATCGGCGCCCGACAGCAACCGAAGAAGCGACGAATCTTGAGAAGAAACAGGCGTGTAGCCGGCCTCCGCATTGCCTGTCGCGCGCATAAAGTGGGCGCGTGGGCCGTTGGCGGGGACGGAGGAAGCGGCGTAGGCATCCATCGTGGGCAGGACGGGGTCTTCGCGGCCGCTCAGCCGGGCGATCAGCGGGCGCAGGAAGATCATCGCGCTCACAAGCGCCGACACCGGATTGCCCGGCAAACCCAAGACGGTGCGTTGCCGAGCGCCCGCTTGCTGTGTGCCGAACACGGTGGGCTTGCCGGGACGCAGGGCAACCTTCGGAAAATGAAGGGAAAAGCCCGCTGCTTCGAGCGCTGGGCGCACCAGATCATAGTCGCCGACGGAGGTGCCGCCGATGGTCACCAGAACGTCGGCGGGGCTGGTTTCAAACAGCGTTTGGAGTGTCTCGGGCTCATCGGGCACGAGGCTGAGCTCCACCGGCTCAGCGCCAAAGCGGCGGACGAGCGCGTGCACGCCGAAGCCGTTTGAGGCCACAATCTGCCCCGAACGTGTGTTTGGACGATCGGAACGCGTCGCCGCCTCGTGTTGCGTTTGTGTCGCTTCATGGCCGCGCGGCCAGGCAAGCTCATCGCCATTCATGATGATGTGGACGGTCGGCCGCCGATAGACGGACAGGGTGGCATGATCACCAGCCGCGGCGAGCGCCACATCTTGCGGGGTGAGCCTGTGGCCTTTTTTGAGCAGCGTCTGCCCGGCGGAGAAGTCGCCGCCCGCGGGTCGCGTGTTGGCGCCGCTGCCGACACTCTCAGCGATGGTGATGGTGTCGCCCTCGCGCTGGACATCTTCTTGGATGACCACATGGCTCGCGCTATCGGGGATCGGTGCACCCGTGAAGATGCGGATCGCCTCGTTGGCCGCAAGCGTTCCGTCATAGGCACCGCCTGCGGGCACTTCGCCGATCACTTTGTAGCGCGCGCCAGCGTCGGGCTGGCCGGTGACGGCGTAGCCATCCATGGCCGACACGGCGAAGGGCGGTTGCGTACGGCGTGCGAGCACGTCTTCCGCCAAGATCAGGCCATCGCAGGACAGAAGGGGCTCATGGCTGACCCTGAAAGGCTCAGCGGCTTCGAGCATCGTCCGCAGCGCGTCTTCAAGCGGGAGGAGCGTGCTCACGCGCCGCGCTCAGATACGGCCTCGAGCGACCAATTGCCCGATGCGCCGCCGGCCTTTTCGGTCACTTTGATCTCGCCGATCACCATGTGGCGGTCGATCGCCTTGGCCATGTCGTAGAGCGTCAGGAGCGCGACCGAGCAGGCGGTGAGTGCTTCCATCTCCACCCCGGTCTGGCCCGTGGTCTTGGCCAAGGTTGCGACCTGGAAGCCGCCTTCGATTTCATCGATGTCCACCTGAACGTCGGCGAGCGGCAGCGGGTGGCAGAGCGGGATCAGATCGTGAGTTTTTTTGGCGGCCATCACCCCGGCGATGCGCGCGGTTGCCAGCACATCGCCCTTTTTGAGGCGGTTGTCGCGTATGGCGGCGACCGTGTCGGGCAGCATCGCAATTGTGCCGCTTGCCCGCGCGATGCGCGCCGTGACCGGCTTGCCCGACACATCCACCATGGAGGCCTTGCCGGCCTGGTCGGTATGGGTCAGCCGGTCCTTCACGCCGGCACCGGTTCGAGCAGCGCCCGGGTGGCCGCTTCCACATCGGCTTGCCGCATCAAGCTTTCACCGATGAGGAAAGTGGAGATGCCCGCACCGCGCATGCGCGCGAGATCATCTGGCGTGAACAGGCCCGATTCGCCCACCAACAGTCGGTCTGCGGGCACGTTGGCCGCCAGCTCTTCGGAGGTTTCCAGGCGGGTTTCGAACGTCCGCAGATTGCGGTTGTTGATGCCGATCATCGGGCCGCCCAGCGCCAAGCCACGCTCAAGCTCCGCGGCATCATGGACCTCAATGAGGGCATCCATCCCAAGATCGGTCGCTGCAGCGAGCAAGTCGGCCGCCAGGGCGTCATCGATCATATCCATGATGATGAGAATGCAGTCCGCGCCCCATGCGCGCGCCTCGGCCACCTGGTAGATGTCGACCATGAAGTCCTTGCGCAGCACCGGCAGCGCGGTGGCTTGGCGGGCGGCGACCATAAAGTCCGGATGGCCTTGAAAGGATGGCGTGTCCGTGAGCACAGAAAGACAGGCTGCACCGCCAGCTTCATAGGCTTTGGCATGCGCCGGCGGGTCAAAGTCGGCTCGGATGAGGCCCTTCGACGGTGAGGCTTTCTTGATCTCGGCGATCAGACCGTAGCGGCCTTCGGCCCGCTTGGCCTCAAGCGCTTTGAGAAATCCGCGCGGGGCACTTTGCTCGGCTGCGCGACCCTCGAGCGTGTAGAGCGAGGTTGCCTGCTTCGCAGCTGCGACCTCTTCACGCTTGTAAGCGGCTATTTTATCGAGAATGTCAGCCATCGCGCGCGCCCTCAGCCTTCGTCGTGCGTGCCGGCGTTGGACGCTTCGACCAGCTTGTTGAGCGTCGCCGTTGCCGCGCCGGAGTGGATAGCCTCGCGGGCCATCTCCAGGCCTTTGTCGAGGCTGTGCACCGCGCCGGCAACGCACAGCGATGCAGCGGCGTTGAGCAAGACAATGTCCCGGTAGGGGCCTTCGCCGCCCGCTAGGACGTTGGTCAAGGCTTCCGCATTGTGCTCGGCGTCGCCGCCGACCAGATCGTCCTCTGAAACCAGATCGATGCCATAGTCTCTTGGGTCGATCTCGGCGGTCGTCACCGAGCCTTCTTCGAGCTTCGCCAGACGGGTGATGCCGGTGGTGGTGATCTCGTCCATCCCGTCAGAACCGTGGACGATCCACGCCGTTTCGCACCCAAGTGCCTGCAGCGTTTCGGCCATGGGCATCAGCCAGCGCTCGTCATAAACGCCGATGAGCTGGCGGGTGACGCGGGCGGGGTTAGACAGCGGACCAATGAGATTGAAGATGGTGCGTTGACCGAGTTCGGCCCGCGTTGGGCCCACATGTTTCATCGCTGAGTGGTGCAGCGGCGCAAACATAAAGCCGATGCCCGCGGTTTCGATGCAGTGGGCAATCTGCGCGGGCGGAATGTCGATGTTCACGCCTAGCGCTTTGAGGACGTCGGCCGCGCCAGAACTTGAAGAGACCGCGCGATTGCCGTGCTTGGCAACGGGCACGCCCGACGCGGCAACAACCAAAGAGGCCGCCGTGGAGACATTGTAGCTGCCTTTGCCGT